>JAKEEV010000936.1 GCA_022616395.1 Planctomycetia bacterium
CCCCTGCGTTGTTTGCCGATGGCGGTGAACCGCGACTGATTTCGGGTCGTAATTCGTCCACAACACTTCGACACGCACGTCTTTTGTCGAGTGGATCGTCCGCGCTTCCGAAATGTGCTTCATCCAGCGGGGTTCGGGATACAACTCGTCCATCAGCGGGCAATCGTAGTTCGAGATCGCCACCATCCCCTTAACCGCATTGAGGACTCTAGCCAGTTCGCGATGGGCGTGATTGGTCATCTCGTACCCGTAGGCCTTATCATCACCGCGGGTTTCATGAATGTATGGTGGATCGCAGTTGTGAACCAACGCGAACGGTGCGGCGAACAGGCTGTCGTCATCGACCGTGATATCGCAGACCGGGCCGGAGTACGGGTAGCGCTCGATGCTGCGAACGCGGGCCAAGACATGCCCGTTGATGACACGGCGGGTCGTGCAAATGCGTCGCGGACGAGGAATGTAACCCAGAGTCACCGCGTCTTCGGAGGCGAAGTATACATCGTAGATGCGACCTGCGCGAACTTTGAATGACGGCCGCAAACCGATTCGCAGCGCGATTTGGAACATCTGCCGGGCAAGCGAGTCGCTTGCCGAGGTGCCGAGCAACTTGACCCGCCCGCGTGAGGCCAGTTCCAAGCCGCCATCGCCACGGAGCCAGCCGAGCAGTAATTCGCGTTGGTCCGTGTGCGGCGCGGTCAGCAGTTGGCGGTCGAGCTGTTTCGTCGTCGCCGTCCCCGGAATGAACCGGGCGAAAAAATCCGTCACAGACCGCGACCAGATACAGACTTGAGTCACGGATTCGTGCGGCCCGACGCGCACAAGCGGTTCAAAACCGAACGCCGTGCGGCAGCAGTCCACCGCATCTTTCACCCACGTCTCGCGCTCGGTGGTGGCGAAACTGAGGATGATGCCGGACGCGATTCCATCCGTCCGTTGAATGTGACCTTCGGCGGCGTAGTACCCGAGCAGGCGGTACAACTGTCCGCCGGGGAAGAATTCGGCGTCCCGGCGAACACCTCGCGGCAACGGCTGGTCGTCCCAATTCCAGTGGACAATACGCTCCTCCCCGCCAGTCGGGAGGAGCATATAGTCACCCTCTTGGAGAGCTTCGGCACGAACCTCCTCCCGCTCTGCCCACAGTTGCGCGTCGGAGCGGGTTTCCTGCCGCTTGTGCCGACGCTTCGGGATGCGAACTACAACATGTTCGGGGGTAACACGAAGATCGTCCGGCAATCCCTGAACTTTCACAGCGAGCATGTCGCCGTCGTGGTCGTGGGTAACCGCCTGAAGCACCGTCTTGCCGCCGAATAACTTCGCACCTGGCGAGAGATCGCTGATGGGCGAGATCCGCTCATCGGCCATGCGAACCGGTGAAGACGGATGGAGACAGTAGAACAGCGTGGTGGACGAATCGTAGAGCCGGATGACGTCAATGGCGGGGCGGTTTTCAATCTGTACTCTGAGCAGTCTGTCCGCAATCTCCGGTAACATCTCGACTCCGCCTAACCAGCGGCTGACGACACCGCTCATTCCCGCGCGTGTCGTATCCTTACAGTTCGCCCAGCGACCAAGACTTGCGGTTTGGGCCAGTCCCGTGCGGACCTGCCGGGCGCGAACGTAAAACCGACGAGCACGTTCGACCGCTGGCAATTTTGGGTCGATCTCGCAAGCCAGCCCAAATTCTTCGCGAGAGAACGGCGTGAGCCCGATTTTCTCAACCAGTTCGTCTTTTTGATCCCGCAGAACTCGGAAGAAGTTGGCAACCTCACCGTCGAGGTCGTTGTAAGTCTCAACTGGCGATGGCGGACGGTTGATAAGAACTGCCCCAGAACCGGCAAACGGCTCGCAGTAGTGGTGGCAGGCTGGCAGGAGTGGCAACAACCAGTCGAGATGGGAATATTTCCCGCCGTACCAACCAAACGCAATCAGTTTTCGCCCGTTGCCTGTTGTCCTGACTGGCGGAGGTGCATTCCGTCTGCGACCCATCCCAACTCCCAATGTCAGAGTGTTATTCGGTCAGGCGACAGCTTACCACACCCGCATTCCTCATCGGTATCTCGTTTTCTCATCGTCCCGCGCTCTCTGTCCGGTTGACCACTTCGCGCGCGGGGGATTCTTCCGCTACAATGCTTTCCAACACACCTCGGATGTGCTGTTGAGCCGGCCAGGTCACGAATTGACCCGGCCACGGAACCAGCGCTACCACGGAGAACCCTCCCCATGCCCAGCAGCCCGTTCCCCGGAATGGACCCGTACCTGGAAAACCCCAAGCTGTGGCCCGCGTTCCAGCACCAGTTGCTCGCGTGCCTCTACCAGATTCTGCTTCCCGGCCTCGTGGATCGCTACCGCGCCCGCGTCGGCACGCGCACTTACGTCTCCGAAATGCCCTTATTCACCTCCGTCATTCGCGAACAATACACCGAGGAGTTCATTGAAATCCGCAACCGTACCGATGGCAAACTGGTCACGCTGCTCGAAGTCGTCAGCCCCGCGAACAAGACCACGCCCGCCGGTCGGCAAGCGTACCTCGACGCCAGACATCTCGCCGTCACGCAAAAAGCCGGCATCGTCGAGATCGATCTGGTGATGCAAGGCAAGCCCACGCTCACTTACTCACGCGATGGACTGCCCGAATACGACTACGCCGTCACCGTCACGCGCTCGACCGCGCCGGATCGCTACGAGATTTACACCGCCACTCTTCAGAAGCGGCTTCCCAAGTTCAAACTTCCCCTCGCGGCGGATGACCGAGACGCTTTACTCGACTTGCAGGCCGCGTTCGCCCGCGCCTATGACCTCGGCACATTCGCCACGCAGATCAACTACAAGGAACCCCCTCCGCCCGATGTGCCGCTCACAAGCGAACACAAAACCTGGGCGGAAGAGCTACTCAAACAGATGAAGTTGCGGTAGGAGTGGTCAGTGGTGAGCGGTCAGTGGTGAGTGGTGAGTGGTGAGTGGTGAGTGGTGAGTGGTGTTAGCGCTGCGCATTCTGGACTTTGAGAACTAATACTGAAGGCAAAACAGCAAATACCAC
>JAKEEV010000937.1 GCA_022616395.1 Planctomycetia bacterium
AAGAGATTCCCTTTTAGCTTCTTGTTCTTCTCGGCTTCGGCGGAATGGCAGCCGAAGCAGTTCCGCGTGAGAACCGGCCGGATTTTCTTCTCGAAGAACTCCACCGCCTGCGGGTCGAGTTGTTTGGCGGGCGGATCGGCCGCGACAACCTTCGGCGAGGTTGGCGTGTAGAGCAGAGCGATAAGCAGGGCAGGGACCGTGAAGGCAAGTCGCATCGCGAGTACCCAGGTCGTGCGGCGGGAAGTCGGTCCACGGAGAGGCGGTGGCGAAAGTCTATTATGCCTGACGGAGAGGAAGAAGGCACCTGGGAATTCTGTGAAGACGCGCAGCGGACGGTCGGGGATTGTAAACATCGCGCGGAGTGTTTTCATAGTAGTCATCACGCTCCGCGTGATGTGCCTTTCTCTCCGCCGCTTCGCGTCGGCATCACGCGGAGCGTGATGTGCCTTTCTCTTCGCTCGCTTGCGCTCGCGGCCATCACGCGGAGCGTGATGACTACTATGAAAACTATGAAAACCGCCTCGGCTCGCGGCACCTACTTCAGCATGACCGCCACACGAAACCCCAGATTACTATGGCAGAAGTGAGGAGGGTCGGCGTTTCGGCCTCCGCTGCGCACATCCTTGGGAATGTTGCTCCAACCGCCTCCGCGAACCGCGAATCCGCGCTTCGGATCGATGTCGCCGGGATCAGTGACCGCGTCTTTCGGATAAGGACCGAATCGCGTGGAGCAAAACTCCCACACGTTGCCGATCATGTCGTGCAACCCGAAGGCGTTCGCCTTGTAAGTGCCCACCGGGGCCACGAACGCGAAACCGTCGGTCATCGGCATCGTCACACGCGGCCAGTCGGGATGAACTTTCTTCAACGTCTTGTCACCGACGTTCGCAACCGTGCCCGTTGTGTCTTCCTCCTCGCCCCACCAATAGCGCGAAGCAGTCCCGGCGCGACAGGCCCATTCCCACTGCGCCTCGGTCGGCAGCGTGTAAGCGCCCGCGACCGACTTGCGTGAGCCAAGCCACTTGCAGAACTCGCCCGCGTCCGTGTGGCTGACATGCACCACCGGTTGGTTGTCCTTCAACTCGAACAGGCCCGCGAAGCCCGGTTTCAGCCAGTTCGTGCCCGGCCGGTGTTGCCAAACGGCCTTCGCGTCGTGAGCGTGCCCTCCGCCGGTCTTCTCGCCGTCGGTCTTGTACTTGGTCGCGTCCACGAACGCTCGGAACTGCCCGACGGTCACTTCGTGCTTGCCGAGATAGAAGGGCTTGGTGAGCGTGACGGTGTGTCGCGGGCCTTCGGCATACTCCGCGCCCTTGTGACCCGGTTCGTCTTCGGGTGTGCCCATCAGGAAGGTGCCAGGCGGCACGAACACGAACTCCATACCGAGGTCGTTGGTCGCTTCAACTGGAACTCCGAGCCACTTGGCATAATCCCGCTGGTGGCGCGCCGCGGATTCGGCATCAAAAGGAAACTTCGGAGCGGCCGGCGGGTCGCCCTTCGTCGCGGGGAGACGCGTGGGCAGTTGCGGCTTCTTCTCTGGCTTCTTCTTCAGACCGGCGAGCAGTCCGGGCTTCTTGAAAAGCGCGGTCACTTCCTCCGGCTTCAGCGCGCGATTGAAGATCGCCAGTTCGTCGAGCAGGCCGAGGTAGTTGATCGCGGTGTAGATACCGACCTTCTCGATCTCCCAGCCCATCGTAATCGCCTTCCCCTTCACCTGTCCGATCAACTTGCCGTCGATGTAGAGAGATGTGACCGCGTTGGCCTTGCCGGTGTCGAGGTTCTCCCAGGTGAGAACAACGTGGTGCCAGTCATCGGCCTTCCAGCCCACTTTCGGCACGCGAACCAGCGGAGCGTTCGGGTCGCTTTCGGGGATGCCTTTCTTGCCTTCAGGGATCATCGGGAACGCGCCGTGTCTCAGGTCGCGCGGCTTGGCGTCGTTGAAGTCGAACCACAGCGCGCCGTCGTGCGCGCCCTTATGCGTGATCTGAATGGGATCGCAGAAGCGAGTCTTCAGCATCTTGTCCGGGTCGGTCTTGCACCACGTGGAAACTGAACCGCCCCAGCCGTCTTTCTTGAGCGCGATGTTCCCCTTCGCCGGTACGAAGATTCGGCCGTTCTTCGGCAACACATCCACCGCCTCAAGCGCTCCGCCCGCGATGCCCTTGTTCTTGGCGATGCGGAATGCCTTGTCCGAGAACCCCCTGTCCACAACGAACGCGCCCTTCTCGGTGGGGTGGTTGGATCGCGTGTCGAAGGTGAGTTGCCCGCCTCCGAAGTCGCCCTTCACTTCTTCATCGAAGGAGGCGTAGAAGGTGACCGCGCCCCGGATGGCCTTCTCGTCGGGTTCTTGCGTGAACGCGGGCAAGCTCAGGGCGCAGAGAACGAATAGCCCAGGAGGGATTGGGAGAGAGCGGAGAGGCATGGGTGGGACTCCGAACGAGGTGCCGCTCGGCTCGCGGCACACGAGGAATGCGGAATTCGGAACGCGGAATGCGGAGTGAAAACCAAAGACACGGTGGGTGTTTGTTGCCTTTGATTCCGCATTCCACATTCCGCGTTCCGAGAAGCCCGCCTCGGCTCGGCGGGCCTACTTCCTCACACAAACGCCGCGGCGACAGCGTTCGACAGATGCACGAGCCGCCACGGGGCTTTCTCGCGGATCGCGTTGGTGAGCAGAATGCAGAAGCCTTCGGTCTTCGGATCCATCCATACAGTTGTGCCGGTCGCGCCGGTGTGGCCGAACACGTTGCGATCAAGCAAGTCGCTCCAGCTTCCCGGCGTGCCGGGGTGGTTCAGTCGCCAGCCGAGGCCCCACGGTTGCGTTCGGCGCACCGGTTCGGGCAAATCGGGGTAATCGTCGAGCCGGTTGGTCGTCATCATGCGCACTGTTGCCGGAGCAAGCAACCGAACGCCGCCCACCGCGCCGCCGGAGAGCATGAGCTGACAGATCACCGCGAAGTCTTCCGGCGAACTGAACATCCCGCCCCACGGCGCTCCGAGTTCCTGCCAGTATTTGCTGTTCCAGGAGAAATCGGTGTTCACCTGGTAATCCGGCACCTGCACGCGAACCAACCGGTCGCGGTCGAAGCCTTTTGAGCCGAGACTTGTGGACTTCAACCCAAGTGGCTCGAAGATTTCCTTCTTCAGGAACTCCACGATGGGCTTCTTCGAGAGTCGTTGAATGATTTCCGCGACCACTGCGGTCCCCATGCTCTGATAACTGAGCTTCGTGCCCGGCTTGAATAGCGGAGTCGTTTCCTTTGAGGCTGCGTCGAGGATTGTTTGAAGCGGAGCGTGCTTCTTGCGCAGCTCCGCGTTGTTGGGAAGCATGTCCGGCAGGCCGGAGGTGTGCGTGAAGAGATGCCCGACGAGCGTGCTTTCCTTGCCGTTGGCCTTGAACTCCGGGACGTATCGAATCACGGGGTCAGTGAGGTTCAACTCTCCGCGTTCAACGAGCAGCATCGCCGCGTTATAGACGACCGGCTTGGTGATCGACGCCAGGAGGAACATCGCGTCCTTGCGGATCGGCGGAGCACCCGCTTCTGGCCCCTGTCGGCCGGAAAAGTGCGGCGGAACGATCTTTCCGCGACGGCCAACGAGAATCGAGCCGCCCGGCACGAGAGGTTCGCGTCCGGCTGTCCACTTATCCAGAAGATCGAAGGCGACCTGGAGTCGCTTGGGGTCGATGCCGATGTCTACTGGCTCCGCGTGAGGAAGGTGAGCGCTGGCGGCGGAAGCGCTCGCGGAGCCGAGATGCGCTGATGTGCCCGCGAGAGCAACACCGCCAACGGCGCGAAAGAGTGCGCGGCGGGACAGCTCTGGTGCTGAGTTCGCGACGCGGGTGTGTGTTTGGGTGTCCATTGTCGCCTCAGGCAGGCGGAAGGCTTCGCCAAACACGATACCCGGCTGAGGCGTTGGCCGATAGATACCAAGCAAAAGACGCCCACGGGCTATTCCAGTCGGTCAGTTGGTCGGCTACTATATCAACCCGAACGCGAAGCAGTCCGGACGCTTTTGGCCGGGTTGGGCCACATTTCGTCGGAAGGATCCACAGTCTTTCCTTGATGTACATCAAGTAACGACTATGCCCGATACACTCGTTACCATCCTCCAACGCGCTGATGCGATCCCCTCGCTGGGCAAAGTGTTGCTCACGCTTCTGGCGATGGCCGTGATCCTGGTGCCGCTCGAATATCTCTTCCCGGCCCGGCCGAACCTGCCGGTGCGCCGAAAGACTTTCTTCCTCAACCTCAGCTACTGGTTCTTCAATCCGCTGTTCACGCAAGTGACCAGCAAGACCGCCGTGGCTCTGGTGTTCCTGGGCCTGTTCCTGGCGCTGGGCTGGACGCTCGACGAATCCTTCCTCGACGGCTTTGGCCCGATGTCGCGACAACCGCTGTGGCTTCAGGCGATTGAGATTCTGCTCATCGCGGACTTCATCGACTACTGGACGCACCGGTGGTTCCATGTCTCGCGCGCCTGGCGCTTCCACGCCATCCATCACAGCCCCGAAGAAATGACGTGGTTGGCTTCGTCTCGCATGCATCCGGTGAACGACTTCATTACCCGCACCTGCCAGGTGGTTCCGATTGTGCTCATGGGCTTCTCCCCCAAGGCGGCACTGCTCGTCGTGCCGTACATCGTGTTCTTCGTGATTCTGCTTCACTCGAACTTGAACTGGGATTTCGGCCCGCTGCGGTGGGTGTTCGTCAGCCCGCTCTATCACCGCTGGCACCACACAACCGACCCGGAAGGGATCGACAAGAACTTCGCGGGGTTATTCCCGATCTGGGATGTGTTATTCGGCACGGCCCACTTTCCGCGACGTGAACCAACTCGCTTTGGCGTCAATCACAACCCGCCGCCTGAATCGCTCTTGGGTCAACTGCTCTATCCGTTCCGCAAGCTCACGCATCAGCACCCGGAATCACACCAACCCCAGGAAGGCGAACCCTCCGAGAACCAGTCATCAGTAACCAGTGAACAGTAATCAGTCACCGGTCATCGGTGCTCCGGATTACTGATGACTGATGACTGATTACTGATGACTGCGCTACACTCCCGTGCGCAGTTTGCGCATTCGGTTGAAGCCCGCTCGAACGGAATCGTCAACGTCGTCCCACTTCGTCTCATCTTTCTCGTGCTCGCGAGCTTGCTTGGCTTCCCACGCGGCTCGTATCTGCTCCTTCGCCTCATCGAACGTCTCGTGCGTGTGGTCCGCCTCAGCGCGCATGCCAAACCGGTAAGCAGAAGCGGCTTTCTCCTCTTCCAGTTCGTTCTCGCGCCTCCGCTCGGCCAGCCACTCGCGAATCCAGTTGTCCTCGGTGGTCGGGTCAATCAGTTCACCGATTCCCTTACCGGCGAATCCACCCGCCACCGCGCCAAGAACAGTACCGAGTATCACGCCCGGCGGGCCAAGCGCGACTCCAGCCGCGGCTCCGGTTGCTGCTCCACCGACCGCGGCTCCGATGCCGGTCTCGATGGGGTGCGATCCGGGCGCATCGGTGATCGGGTCTGGATTGCGTGAGCCATACGGCGGAAGATCGACGGTCTTCTCCGGGTCTTTCTTTTCTTCGTTGTCTTTCATGGTTGTCTTTCGTTGAAGTCATGGTTGCTCTGCGGTCTTTGTTGGAGTCCCGGCTTTAGCCGGTCTTCGTTCAGAACCGCCTGAAGGCGGGACTCTACTCAAGACTGCGTGAGTCAGGAACTCGCGGCGGCCGCGGGGAGCCGGTCGCCGACTGGTGTCAGTCCCTCGACCGCCGGGCCGTGTTGTACCTCGCCGGTGCAACTGAAGCGCGAGCCGTGACAGGGGCAATCCCAGGTCTTCTCTCCGGGGTTCCAGTGGACGATGCCGCCCATGTGCGGACACACCGCCGACATCTGGTGAACCTTTCCCGTCTCGTCCTTGTACACGGCGAGTTTCGTCAGCCCGCTGCGAATAATCGCTCCGTGACCGGGCGGAATCTCGTCGGCGGAATTCACATCGCCACCAGTCACCCAGTCCGTGTACTGAGCGGCCATGTTCAGGGCTTCCCCGAGCATCGTCCGGGCCGCCGCTGGCGTCCAGCGTGACGGCGAATACAGTTCGGTGAATGGGTTGGTGCGACCGAGGATGAGATCGGCAACGAGTCGCGCGCCGAGCGTGCTGTGTGTGATTCCCATTCCCGAATCGCCGGTGATGACGTACAGATTGTCGCGCCAGCCGGGTGCCAGACCAATCAGCGCCAGTCCGTCGGGCGTCTCGAATACCTGCCCGGACCACCGGTGCCTCACCAGGCCGGCTTCCGGGAATCGCGCCTGTGTCCAGTTCATGAGCCGTGACCACCGCTGGGCTTGATCGGTCGCCTGGCCGGTCTTGTGGTCCTCGCCACCCACGATGAGCAACTCCGAACCCTCTTCGGTCGGGGTGGTGCGGACATAGTGATAGGGGTCTTCCGTGTCCCAGTAGAGAGCGGGTCGGACATAACCCCGTCGCACCTCCAGGGCAACCGCGTATGTGGTGTAAGCGGCCATCTTGGTGTGAAGTGTCACTCCAGAATCGAACGGGGCGTTGGTGGCGACAACCATCGCGCGGGCGCGGACGGACGGCCCAGCCTCGGTGTGGGCGACGCACGGAGAACCGCTCTCCAGTTTCACCACCGGTGTGTTGGTGTGGATGACTCCACCCTTCGCGCGAATGATGGCTGCGATTGCCGTCAGGTATTTCAGCGGGTGGAACTGGCCGTTGTCCGGGAAGCGAAGGCAAGGCCCGGTTCCGCACGCGGGGAATGGAACCTTGTCGATGCGCTCGGTCGGCAGTCCTAACCGAGCCAGAGCGACCATCTCTTCTCGAATGGTGTCTGGGCCATCGGCACCGGGAAAGAGATAACCATCGAGGCGCTTAAACTCACAGGCGATGTTCTCCCGCATCGCGATCTCGCCGATCAGGTCGATTGCCGAACGGTGACTTTCGGCCGAGAGTCTCGCGATCTCGTCTCCGCGGATCGATGCGACCCGGCTGAACCGGTCGTCGATCACCCACGCCAGGTGAGCTGTGGTGTACTCGGTCTCACCTGCGGCCAGTTTCTCTTTCGCTTCGAGGACGACCACCGACTTCCCTTCACACGCGAGCAAGTAGGCGGTCGTCAGCCCCGCAATCCCGCCACCAATCACGCACACATCGTACTTCGTATCGCCTGCCAGCGGAGCGGCCCGGCGGGAGGAATCGTCGAACGCCCAGGGTGAACTCGTGGTGTTACTCATGGCTATTCCCGTAGATGACTCGCGTGATCGCGACGAAAGGCGGATGGAAGTGATTGAACGCAATCGGTGTGCCGGAAGTGGAACCGGCCGACGATGTCGGCCAGCTCGACTGAACCGCAACTGGACAGTTACTCGAAGCAGAGACCCGCCGGACAGTCAAACGAGTTTGACGGTCCGGGACGGGTGACGAGTTCGCTTCCCACTTACGTCACGACCACTTCCCGGCGCGCCGTTTCAACGCGTGCGATCGGGAAGAGTCGGAAAATCGCTCCTCGACCGCACATGGAGCCGCCAATGCAAGCGACCATCGACAGCATCAGGCCGACCAGCGTGGCCCATGAAGCCGCAATAGCGGCCTCACGCACCCGTTCTTTGGTGGTCGGATCGTTGGCGATTTCCGCTGCCCGTTTCGGATCGGCTGCCGCCTTCATGTCGTCGATCTTCTGTTGAGAGATACCAACGGCACGGGCGCCCTCTTCCCAGTTCGCGCCAGGCGCCTGTTGAGCAACCATCGACCCCCTGACCAGCGCGTAGTACCCCTCTCGCGCCCCCATACCCACGACGGCCAGCGAGAACCCGACCACAACGGCCCAGGTCAGGATGCCGTAAAGGATCGCCTCCTGATCGGTCTCTCCAGCGGTGAGCTGCGAGGTCACCCAGCCACCAATGAACAGCGAGACAATGATGCCCACCAAGTAGGCGATGAGCGCTCCGGTGCTTACGGCGTTCTCCCGTACCCCCGCCTCGGTGAGCGAGAGACCAACCGCCATGAGGAAAAACGTGATGATCAAGTTGGCGGCCAGAGCGATGACAGCCCCCGCCAAAATTGCCGGCCACGAAACGCGGCTCTTAACTCCCACGACGTCTTCCGTCTTCACGGTGTTCGTTGTTGCCATGCTGAACCCCCTATGTCTGCATTTCCACGTTCTTGACGGAATGTAAGTTTGGGCGCTCCGCATCAGATGAATTGACTGCACAACCCGTGCCGACAGATCGAACCGTTGACCATCCCCGCGCGATTGGGCGCAAGCATCGCGCTGGCGGTTGTTCGGTTAGAGTCAGCCTTCCTCCGCCGCGAAATTGCGAAGACAGGCGAGGTGCGAGAGGAGGAGAGGCTGCAGAAACAGGTGTTGGAAATGAACACTCACTCTCCGCTTGCCGGGTGGGAAAGAATGCATTCAAAGATCACACGCGTGCGGTTTTCCAGACGAA
>JAKEEV010000938.1 GCA_022616395.1 Planctomycetia bacterium
AATCCACCGGACCGAACGACTCCACGAAGAAAACACGGTTGCCTTCCGTCTCGAACGTCATCTTGTGAATGACGCCGCGCGGAATGACGACGTAGTCGCCCTCGGCGAACGGCAACCGCCCGAACATGCTCTCCAAGACACCGCGTCCCTTGTGGATGAAATGAACTTCGTCGCTGGTCGCGTTCTTGTAGAAATAGTCGCTCTCGCCGGGGACCGGGCTCGAGGTGCCGAGGATGACGTCGTTGTTGAACATCATCGGGCGGCGTCCCGTGACCCAGTCACCTTCCGGCTTCAGGTCGAAGCTCTTCAGGTGGCGATGGCGATGCTCGGCTTCCAGCGCTTCCAGCGTCACCGGGCGGAACTTCCCCACCTTCGCGACACGCGTCGGCATATAAATGTGATAGACGTTCGAATAAATATCGGAGAATCCGAGCCGGCTGATGTGCTCTTCGTAATAGTACTTCCCTTGCGGGCTCTTGAAGACCGTGTGCCGCCGGTGCGGAATCTTGCCGCGTTGAATGTAAATCGGCATGGTTAAGTGACTCCTTATAGTGTCCCGCGGCGCGCTTGCTCGCGCTCGATCGACTCGAACAGCGCCTTGAAGTTTCCTTTTCCAAACGAGCGCGCGTTCTTGCGCTGGATCAGCTCGAAGAAAAGTGTGGGGCGATCCTGCACCGGCTTGGTGAAGAGCTGGAGCAGATAGCCGCTGTCGTCGCGATCGACAAGGATGCCGAGCTTCTTGAGTGTGGGAATCTCTTCGTCGATTTCGCCCACGCGCTTTGGAAGTTCTTCGTAATACGAGTCGGGCACCATCAGAAACTCAGCGCCGTTCGCCTTCAGCTGCTGGATGGTTCCGATGATGTCGTTGGTCGACATCGCAATGTGCTGCACACCGGCGCCCGAGTTGAAGTCCACGTATTCTTGAATCTGCGACTTCTTCAAGCCGTGCGCGGGCTCGTTGATGGGCATCTTCACGTTCTCGTTGTCGTCCGCGACAACCACCGAGCGCAGTGCGGTGTACTC
>JAKEEV010000122.1 GCA_022616395.1 Planctomycetia bacterium
GTTTCGCCCAGTTCCGGAATCAGTCGGCCGGTAGCAACAATACGAGCGGGTCTGGGAGCTTCCAACTCTCTTACATCTGGAGGAAGCGGCACGTTTGGGTCGAAGGGTAGAGGCGGTTCATCGAGCTGCGGGTTTGGGAGTCCGGGGCGCGGGGCGCGCCGAGGATTGGAGAGAATCGTGCCGTCGCGCAGATCGCGCCACACCACATCGACCGTCACCATGATTTCGCATTCGCGAATCATGTTCTGTTGGTTCAGGTTGTAGAGGTTCTTCTGAATCGACACGATGTTGCCCAGCAACTCGGTGTCCGCGCGCTCACAATCTGAAGTGACGCGAAAGTTGGTCGTCTTGCCGATCTCGCGGATCAGAGCCTCGGTCACGTCCACCTCGAACCCGCGATAAGGCGTTGTCTGGAACGCGCGGTTGTTGAACAGCGGAACATACACGGTGCGAATGTTCGGATCGTAGAGCGCATCCGCTCCGACCTGATAGCCGAGGAACGTGAATCCGCTCTGACAACCGACCAGTGCGGTCAAAGACGCGCTCGCGCCCAGCGCAAGAAACCGGCGACGGTGGAATGTGGACATAAACAACTCCCATCCGTGATCGCGAAACCCGCAGGTACTCACTGCTCGGAGAGAGTGGAAAGCAAGACCCCTCACCCGCCGTTACGACTGACGTGAAGCGCGTCAGTCTACGGCGACCTCTCCCCGCAGAAGCGGGGAGGGGTCGCCGCCGCGAAGCGCTTCGCTTCACAGAGAAGAGACGGCGGGAGGGGGCTTCTCTTCTCTACTTTTCCCACCCACCGACTGAGCATTTCTACTTCGCACCCATCCGGAAGAGGTCGCCGTAGACGCGAAGCGTCGATAGCGCCGGGTGAGAGGTCTTTACACTCACGGTCTCGGTGAGATACCCCCAACTCCGATGCCTTGATCGGGCGACAGTCCGCCGGTGGGAGTGAGCTTCGGGTCGTCTCGCACGCGATCCTTCTCCTCGATTACCGTTGGTCCCATCTCGGTCTTCTTGCCGAACAGTTCCTTCCACTTGGCCTGAACGATGGCGAACGGATCGTAGCCCGGCTCCGGTCGGCCTTCCCTCATCAACTGGACGAGCCGGTCCTTGCGGTCGGTCGCCAGGTCGGAGTATCTCGTGCCTCCATAGCGTCTGCGCACCAGTTCGTAATAGAACACGGCCGAACCGGGGTGCCCGGTGCGCTCGTAGTATTCCGCCATGCGGAAATCTTTCTCGGCCTGTTGGGAGCGTATCGCGAACTTGGCGCGTGTGAGCTTCTCGGCCATCGCGGGGTTTTGCGTCAATTCCGGCACACTGGCCTCCGCGATGTATACCAGTTGAAGCGCTTCAGCGCACTTTCGACCGTCGTAGGTAGCGCCGCCGGTGGCGTTGTTCTTCGCCTGGATCGCGAAAGCCATCGCTTGCGGTTGCAGCGGGCTGTCCTTGTGCAGTTCGACCAGTTGGCTGAAGAAGTGGTCGGCCTCGTTGAAGTTTCCGCGAATGAAGTTGACGTAACCGCACCAGAAGATCGCCTTGTCAGCACTCGGTCCAGTAACATCGTGCGTGTGGACGCGCTGGAGAGCTTCGAGCGTTCGCCCTTCCTGATCGAAGACCGGCTTGGTTCGGTCCCACGGATTGGGCCAGGTCGGACGCCAGCGCATCACGCCCTTCTCGTCGGCTCGCTTGTCCAGTTCGTTGCGGAAGTCGTTGAGCCAGTAGTCGCAGATGTCGAACATGCGGGCGCAGGCGTCTCGACGGTGCGCTCCGGTGGGGAAGTCGAGCAAGAGCTTGTGGTAAGTGTCCACCGCTTCGGGATAGTGTCCACGAAAGTACCGGCATTCGGCCTGCATGAAGCGCGCATGTTCGGCGAGAATCGCGGAGTTCCCCTGATTGTCGGCCAGCGCGCGGAATTGATCCTGTGCCTTCTCGTAGTCGCCCGCCATGAAGAGCCGTTCGGCGGCTTCCAGTTTCGCCTCGGCTTGCGGATCGTCGTGATTGGAGCCGAGGAGCCGCGCCGTGCTAGTCGTGATCCGCTCCTTGAAGCTCCGCGCGGTGTGACAGCCGGGAGCAAGCAGTAGCGCGACCCCAACCAGGGCAAGCGCCCGGCCCGGTCGGAACTTCCTCTGCTCTGGCTTCGCCATCCGTGGCTCCCCCTACTTCATTCCACTATCGACATAACCGAGGAGGCGCGGGCGACGACCAAGCACACAGCTAACCGTTTGCCCGAGCAACTGCCTCACTTCCCCGCGAACAGCCTGCGGAAGCACCGGCCTTCCTGCCGGTTCACCATCCTCCCCCGCGAGCGCTCGCAAGGTTCCCAGCGCGCTTGCAGAGATCATCCGCCGGTCGGCGACCGATGGTCCGCACTCCGCGCAAACCATTCCGCCCGCTGACGGGCTGAAGAGCGCTTGAGTCGCGCCTTCAAGAAGTACATCCGCTCCGCAGGCGGCGCAGGCATCGAGTCGCGGGCTATATCCCAGCTCGCGCAGCCAAACAAGCTCAAACGCCGACACCGCGGCGTGCGTCTCGCTGCTGCTCAATCCGCGCAGCATCTCAACGGCCGCATCGAACAGCGGCGGGTGAGGGTCGTAATCCTGAGTGCCATCGGCGAGCAGTTCCGCGACGTAGTAACCGGCATAGAGTGAAGGGAGATCGTGACGCAGAGCCGGGAAGCGTTCCTCCATGCGAGCCTCGGTGAGAAGATCAAGCCCGCCGTGTGCCTTTCGCAGAAACACGATGCTACAGACGCTCAGCAAGTCGAACGCGACATCGAAGTTGGACTTCAGCCGCCTGCCGCCTTTCGCCAGAGCGCGTACCTTGCCGAATTCGCGCGTGAAGAGCGTCGCAATCCGGCTGGTCTCGCTCCAGTCGGTTCCGCGAACTACCAGCGCCAGCGCTTTTTCCGCCATACGCGTGAGATACCCAATCTCCGGTGACACCCGAACTCCAAACCGGAATAATGACACCATCCTCATTGCGAACGGATCGAGCCACAATGTCAACACTCGCGGATTTGCGAAAGGACTATTCGACCGGAGGGCTGTCTGAGGCCGACGCCGGGGATGATCCGTTCGCGCTGTTTCACAAGTGGTTGGGTCAAGCACTCGCGGCGGAGTTGACCGACCCGAATGCGATGATTCTCGCCACTTGTACACCCGACGGCATTCCTTCAGCGCGAGCGGTGCTGCTCAAGGCACTCGATGATCGCGGATTCACCTTCTTCACGAACTACGATAGCCGAAAGGGTCGCGAGATGGCCACGAACCCGCGAGTTGCTCTCGTGTTCCTCTGGCATCAGCTCGAACGGCAAGTGCGAGTTGAAGGCACTGTAGAGATTGTGACCGCAGAGGAGTCAGACGACTACTTCGCGCATCGACCGCTCGGAAGTCGACTCGGCTCCTGGGCATCCCCACAGAGCGCGGTGATTCCGGACAGAGCATTTTTGGAAGCACGACACGCGGAACTCATGGCGAAGTATCCCGACGGCAATCCTCCTCGCCCGGCGAACTGGGGAGGCTATCGCGTGCTCCCCGTCAGCATTGAGTTCTGGCAAGGCCGACCGAGTCGGCTTCACGACCGCATTCTCTTCACGCGCACGCCAACCGGATGGAAGCGTCAGCGGCTGGCACCGTGACCGAGAATAATGCCGATTCGCGGCTCGTGTGTACTATGCTTATCCCGCCACAATCTTTCTTTCCTACAGGGTTCTCACATGAGGGTACTTTACCTGTGCGCCGTGGCCGCGCTCGCGGGGTTCCCCGTGGCTTGCAACGGGGAGGACAAGAAGGTGACCAACCCACTGGAACACAAACTCACGGACATCGACGACAAGGAGTACGACCTGTCGAAGCTCAAGGGCAAAGTGATCCTGATTGTGAACGTCGCGAGCGAGTGCGGATTCACGCCTCAGTACAAAGGGCTGCAAGAGCTGTTCGACAAGTACGAAAAGGACGGGCTGGTGGTGATCGGCATCCCATCGAACGAATTCAACATGCAGGAGCCGGGCACCAACGCGGAAATCAAAAAGTTCTGCACCACCAAGTTCAAGGTGACCTTTCCGATGATGGCGAAGGTCGTCATCAAGGGGAAGAACCAGATTCCGCTCTACAAGACGCTGATCGAAGCGACACCGAACAAGGACGGAGAGGTCGAACAAGTGAGCTGGAACTTTGAGAAGTTCCTCATCAGTCGCGAGGGGAAGGTCGTCGGGCGATTCAAGCCGGACATCGAGCCAATGTCCGATGAAGTGGTGAAGGCGGTCAAGACGGAACTCGAAAAGCCGAAGCCGTAATGGCCGTTGAAAGTAGTAGAGACTGTTTCA
>JAKEEV010000939.1 GCA_022616395.1 Planctomycetia bacterium
GAAGAAAACCGGGGGGTGGCGGGGGGAGGGGAACGCTGTCCCTCAGACACGCTCGCTGATCTGCCCGCCTCTGACCCAACACAACAACCCATCCACCCAACCTGGTATCAGAACGATTCAATGCAATTCGGTATCACACGTGTTCCAGCGGTCCCGGCCGCGGGCTTGACCCAAACGGACTGGAACCGGCGTTGGTCATCGGACCGCTTCCAACAGGAAGAACACCATTACCTATAGTCCCTGACGGGAGAAGACAAGACTTGGTTTTCCGACCCGGCTGTAACAAAGTCGCAAGAGTGCTACCCGTCCGACGCTCAGGATCGCGGTCGACAGCGATTCCTGTATCCCGATTCGGCCTTGGACTGTGTCGCCACGTCTTCCGCGCAGCCACCCGCGGTTGCTATTCCTCCAGTGGCGCATCCTTGCGGTGCAGCGCCCCACCAGAGATTTCCGCAGTAGTCAGAGGAGTCGGTGTCGCGTCAGCAACGCTGAAAAAGAAGCGCTGAAAAAACAAGAGCCTGCATCTGCAGGCTCTTTGTGAGCGGAGAGGGAGGGATTCGAACCCTCGTTACCCTGTTCGGGTAAATCGGTTTTCGAGACCGACGCATTCAACCACTCTGCCACCTCTCCGGGTGGTTCATTCTACCACCCGGACACCGTCGCGAATAGTCAGGTTCGCGTCACCCGCGAACGCCCCAGTTCAGTCAACGCTCCCACTTCTGACCGGGAGTGGCCAACACGAGCAATCCGAAGACCAGCACAATCCCACTGACAAGTGGCGGAACTGCGATCGGACACCCTCTGTCAACACTCCAGCAGAACGCATAATACGCAAGGGCCAAGGCGCCAACAATCACAAGCAACAGACCAACCAATCGCATGACCCAGTTCCACCTTTTTCGCGCCTGCTCAAGAAGAACTTCAGGCAACACTTCTCAAGCAGGGAGCCTGCGCCCGAATCGCCCCGCGATGTCCGGTGAATCGTCCCCGCTGGCATTTGTCTCGGTCAGGCGCGCGGTTGCCTCGCTCACGAGATTCGGCACCGCCTCCTGAATGTTTGCCTTGACCGCTGCCGCCGTGGTGTCGATCGCGGTTTCCGCCAAATCCTTTACCTTCTTTCCGATCATCCCGATGAGTTCATCGAACACTCCCGGAGTGGAGGGTGCTACTTCGGGAGTCCGCGCTGGCGGTGTCGAAGCCGCAACAGGCGCTGGCGCGCTTGTGTCTCGCGACCGGAACACCAACAGAGCAGTGAGGAACCCTAGACCCGCCGAAACGCCCATCGCGGGCCACGGGTGCCTTCGCACGTGCCCGGTGATGTCGAATGTCTGTTTCATCTTCTCCCCCACAACTTCCGCGGCCTGTTTCACCGTTTCGCTCACGGCTTCTGGTGCCTGAGTCACGAGCGACTTCACGGCCTCGACGGTGCCGGTGATCGTGTCGGCCGCGGTCTGCACGGTCCCGACGACCTGGTTTTCCAGAGCCGCGACCTTCTCGGTGAGAGATTCGCGCGTGTGCAGCATCTCCTGTTCGATCTCCTCAGGAGTTTTCTCGACGGTTGGTGTCACTTGGTTGTCCACGAGATGTTCTCCTTGAGGGCGTTGAATGTTTTGTCTGGGAGCGGGTTAAATCGTTCGAGCAGGATGTAGCTGAACACGCCGAGGGCAACACCCACGATGGTGAACACTCCACCGACGATGCCCCACGAAGCCCACATCGCGAACTGGAATTGTTCGTGCAGAACGTAAGCCAGCGCCGTGATTAGCCCCAAGACGCCAACCGTCGCGCAAACGATCCCCACGGCACCATACTCGGCCGCGCGCTTGGACCGGCGGAAATCTTCTTTCACCTCGGCCTTCAACATCTCCGCCTGCTGGCGCAGAAGCGTCTGGGCATCAGAGACAATGCCGCTGACCAGTTGAGTGACAGTCCCGTTCGGAGGGGCTTCGGGTGGCGTGCGAGTTTCAGTCTCAGTCATGGTCGGAACCCTTCGCGGAATTCGGATGTTTTGTATTGCTGCACGCAGCATGCCAATGGAGGCTTTTGTCAACCGTAATCAGAGCCGGAAGCGTCGCGACAGTTCTCATACCGAATCGCGTTGCAGGTTTACCATGTTTGGTTTTGGGGTTGGTTGCGTGAGAAGACCCCCTCACCCGCCGTTACGACTGACGCGAAGCGCGTCGGTCTACGGCGACCTC
>JAKEEV010000940.1 GCA_022616395.1 Planctomycetia bacterium
ATGCGGATCAGCGAAGCAGACTGGAACGCATTCCTGACCCACCTCCGATCAACGCTCGACGCCTTCAAGGTTCCGCAAACTGAGCGCGACGAAGTTCTCGCGTTCATCGAGAGCACCAAATCCGAGATCGTGGAAGTACAATAGAGTCGTCCGAAACACGCCGAGGTCGCTGATCTTCGGTCGTGAATCGAGCAACTGGCACTCGACTGGCCCGGTCAGAGATCAATCCACATCTCGCCCGGAAAGCGAACGCCGTGGGCTTTTTTGATTGCCGCTGCATGGTCACCGGTGTGAGCCTCAAAGGAGCGAACGCAACCGCCGTTCTGCTCCAGAAGATGGCCCGCTACCACCCGATCGCGCTGCCCATGACGGGCAACTACGACCGCTTCGGTTCCATCGACGGCGTCGACGAAGACGATAACACGCAACTCATCTTGAAGTTCTTCCTCGACAAGCTCGCAATCGGCGAATTCGTGATCGACGAACCGTACTGGTCGAAGGACCGCTACCCAATCTCCCATATCGAAGATCTGCTGTGGGGGTTCGAGCGAAACACCCACGACAACCAACAAACAGCCGTGCTCAATCGCAAACCTGTCGTGTTCGCTCTTATCTGCGAACGTGTCTGGAGCGCAATCGTCGGGTCCGAAACCACCAAACGCGAGCCTGACTCGACGCGCTTCGACCGCGTGTTCAAGGATGTCCCGGTCGCGGAGGAAATCTATCGCGGCAATCTGGAGAAGGTGTCCGACCAGTTGCGGGAGTTGGCCGCAGTGAGCGCGTTTCTGAACCGGCTTCGCATCGCGTGGACACCCACGAAGGCAGGCGGTCAAGACTTCGCCGAGGAGATACGAGAATATCTGACCTCAGCGCGAAAGCAGTTCCGTGGCTCGCCCGCAGTGCTTGAAGGACTGGATAACTACGAACGCGAGATCGCCGACTTGTTCGAGGAATGATTGAAGAATACCCCGCTTACCGGAAAACAACGGACCCGCGACCGACTCTCGCGGCAAGTATTTGTGGGTAACCGAAACTCACCGGAGAAATGAACCATGCTGTCGCGTACGATTCTCACCCTCACTGCTCTTGCGCTCTTTTCCACACCTGCCCTTGCTCAGAAGAAGCCGGAGAAGCCGGAGTTAATCGACTTCCCCTTCTGGACGGCACCGAAGACTCCGCACGCGAAGGCGTTCGTGCCCGGCCTTCAAGCAGCATTGCAACTGACGCCGGAGCAAGTCGAGAAGATTCTCGCCGCTCGATCCGCGACCATCGACAGCCCCGAA
>JAKEEV010000123.1 GCA_022616395.1 Planctomycetia bacterium
GCCGCGCTCGAAAAGGCGCATCGCTACCGGTTGCTCAACGAACCGGAGCAGGCCGAGAGCATCTGCGAAGACGTGCTGCGCATCGACCCGGAGAACCAGGTCGCGCTTGCGTCGCTGATTTTGGCGATCACAGATCGCTTCGCCGCTCCGCGACCGGCCCACCCGCGCGCCGCACGCGAACTACTTCCGCGCCTACACAGCGAATACGAGCGCGAATACTTCGCGGGGATCATCGACGAGCGCGAAGGGATCGCCTGGATGCGGTCAGAGAAGCCGCGCTGTGGCGAATTCGCTTACATGTGCTTTTTGGAAGCGATGGGACACTATGAACGAGCTGAGTTGACCCGTCCGCCAGCCAACGACGACGCGGTGTTGAGGTGGAATAGCTGCGCGCGGATGATTTTGAATCACGCTGATGTCGCGCCGCCCGTGGAAGAAATCTCACCACCGGTGACGCTGGGGGATTGAAGTAGCCCGCTCCGCGGTTCTTCAAAGTCACAGCGGTCGGTTGGAGTGGCGGAATGTGGGATAGTTGTTGGAGAGTCGAGGAGTGGTTGGTTGGTTCGTCAGAAGAGGGAGGAGGCCATTATTTGTGCGGGTATTATTCCAAAGATTGCCAGATTGCCAACATTGCCACTCACTCCTGTTGGCAATCTGACCGCTTAAAGTTGGCAATCTACGCCATTTCCGCGCACCAACAAGACTCCCAATACGGCACTTTTGTATAGTTATCCTCCTCGACCCTTCACCTCACTCCCCCACTGCACCCCAGCGGGCTACTTTGATTTGACCTGTCATCGGTTCGCGGGGAGAATGCGGCACGTCTTGCCCTCAAGGAACCACCCAATGCTTCGCACACTCACCCTTCTCGCGCTCCTGATGTTCGTAGCACACGCTTCAGCGCAAGATGCAAGCCCGGTGGCTCCGGGCGCGAAGGTCGAAAAACTTGCCGGAGGGTTCAAGTTCACCGAAGGCCCAGCACCCGATGCAGAGGGGAACATCTACTTCACCGACCAGCCGAACGACAAGATTCTGAAGTGGAGCACAGACGGCAAGCTCACGACCTTCATGGAACCGTGCGGGCGGTCGAATGGCCTCGCCTTCGACAAGGACGGTGTGTTGTGGGCGTGCGCGGATGAGAAGAATGAACTGTGGAAGATCAACGTGAAGACCAAAGAGAAAACCGTGGTCGTGAAGGATCACGGCGGGAAGCTCCTCAACGGTCCCAATGACATCTGGATTCGTCCTGATGGCGGCGCGTACTTCACCGATCCGTTTTACAAACGCGGATACTGGAAACGCGGGCCGCAGGAGCAGGACAAGCGAGCGGTGTACTTCGTATCGGGTAAGGGCGAACTGAAGCGCGTCGATGGCGACTACAAGCAGCCCAACGGCATCATCGGCACAAGTGACGGCAAGACGCTTTACGTCGCGGACATCGGCGCGAACAAGACGTATCAGTATGAGATCGCGGCGGACGGCGGCTTGAAGAACCGCAAGGAATTCTGCGCGATGGGTTCAGACGGCATGACCATCGACGAGGAGGGGAACATTTACCTCACTCGCGGCCGGGCCGTGACGATCTTCGACAAGACCGGCAAGAAAGTAACCGCGATTGATGTGCCCGAAGGAACGACCAATGTCTGCTTTGGTGGCAAGGACGGCAAGACGCTCTTCATCACTGCCGGTACCGGCTTCTACAGCATCCAGATGAAGGTGAAGGGTGCAGCAAGGCAGTGAGACAATCAGAGCCGCGAGCGTAAGCGAGCGATCAAAGGCAATCGCTCGCTTACGCTCGCGGCTCTGATTGTGTGCCGCCCGGCAGGCGGCACCTACTTTCACACCAATCCCGTAAGCGCTCCGTCCTTGCAGTGGTTCGGGTTGCCGAAGGTCTTGACGTGGTGGCTGAAGGCGTGCGCGAAGGCCATCAGCAAGCGGTTGTGCGGCTGCTTGCCGTACTTGAGCGATCGGCCCATCTTGAAGTCGAGTCCGCCACCGACCAGGATGAACGGAATGTTGTCCATCGTGTGTGAGTTGCCCTTGCCCAGCTCGTTCGTCCACACGAGGAGCGTATTGTCGAGCAAGCTACCGTTGCCGCCCGGTTCGGGCGTTTCAGAGAGACGCTTGGCGAGGTAAGCGACTTGCGCGCAGTACCACTTGTTGATCTTCACCAGGCTCTCTTGCGCCTTCTCGTTGGTGTCCGGTTCGTGTGAAAGCGCGTGGTGGCCTTCATCCACGCCGAGCCACTTCATACGGGCACCGCCCACCGAGTTGGTAATCTGATAAGTCGCCACTCGCGTGAAGTCCGCGACGAAGCTGTTCACCAGAAGATCGAGTTGCGTCTTGGAGATCTTCGGCATGTTGTCGTTGTCTTGGCGAATGCCCGGATCGATCTGCGGAACCGCATGACCGGCGTTCGCGGCGGCCTTCTGTTCCTTCAGTTCTTTCTCCATGTCACGAACGAACGCCGCGTGTTCGTCGAGCAGTTTCTTGTCGTCGGTGCCGACGGTCTCGCTGACCTTCTTCAGGTCGTCCTTGATGTCATCGAGCACGCTGGCGAGCGCCTCATTGTCCTTCGCCTTGCCGTAGAGCTTGTTGAACAACTGATACGGGTCATCAATCGGAGCCAGCGGTTTGTTCGCTCCCGCGTAGCTCCAGCGTGTCCAGGTATCAGCGCGATCGGGCACCATCACGCCCAGTTCGAGCGAGCCGAATCGTGTCTTGGTGGCCGCGTCCTTCTGAAGGAAGTTCTTGATCTCCTGGTCAATCGAAATTCCCTTTGCCCAGCCCGCGGGTGTGTCGGAACCGCCCTGGATGTTGCCGGGGAACAGCTCGATGCCGGTGAGCAAGCAACCGATTCCGCGCATGTGGCCGTCGCCATCTCCGCGAATCTTGTCGCTCAGTCCATGAAGCGAGAGCATCTTGTTCTTGAAGGGCTCAAGCGGCTTCAAAATCTCCTTGAGCGTGAACTTCGCGCCCTGTTCGTCCGGCCAGAATGATTTGGGCACGATTCCGTTGGGGCTGAAGATGAACACGATCCGCTGCTTCCGCTTCGTCTGATTGGCGAAGGCAAGGCTTGGCAGATTCAGAACGAAGGGCATGGCCGCGGCGCTGATGCCGAGATCGCGGATGAACTCACGCCGGGTGCGAGGCAGAGGCATTGACAGGCTCCGAGGCGGGGTGGTTGTGCGGTGTATTCGGCGAACCCCGCCCGCAAGGGCGGTGGGTGAGGGACACGTGCAGGCAACCCGCCGCCCTTGCGGGCGGGGTTCGCCTATTTCTTCCTTGCCGCAATCACGGCAAGTTCCACTACTAATTTTCGCATATGGAACCCACCTTCGGCAAATCTTTTCCGTAAATCTCCGGGTCGGGTGAGACCGTAGGCCATGACGGGTTGTTTCACGAAGTAGTGGAAGGCTTGCTGAGCGAATGCGAAGTGAGTTTCCTCGCTGTTGGCAAGGAACTTCGCCAGCTCCTTCGCTCCGGTGAATTTTACCGTCTCTCCGGTGCGCGTTTCGTAACTCCCGGTGGGGTCAATCGGCTTGTCGCGTTCTTTGGCGCGGAATCGGCCGACCGCGTCGAAGTTCTCAAGCGCGAAGCCGAGCGGGTTCATGATGCTGTGGCAACTTGCGCACGCGGCCGGCTTGGTTTGCAGCGAGACGCGCTCGCGCGTTGTGAGATTCGGATGCAGGTCCGGTGCCAGTGGTGTGAACGCATCCATCGGCGGCTTGATCCCGATACCGAGCAGCCCGCGACCGATGAACACTCCGCGATGGATCGGCGAGCTTTCCGCGCTGTAAGCGAGTGCCGCGAGCGTATAGGGGTGCGTGAGAATGCCGGAGCGCCTGTCGGGCTCGAACTTCACCTTCTTGTATGGAGAGTTCGCGGGCAAATCGAAGGAGTAAAAGTTCGCGAGGCGGCCGTTCAAGTAGAGTTCATCGGCCAAGAGCAGTTGGCGGAAGTCGGAATTTGGACTCCACATCACATCATCGAGAAACAGTTCAAGCGAGGTGCGCAGATCGGACGCAAGCGCGTTATTGAAGCCGGGGAAGTGCTTCGCGTCCTTCGCCAATTCCTTCACCTGATCGAGCTTCAGCCAGGTGATGAGGAAGTCGCGAATCTTCGCCTTCGCTCGCGGATCGTTCAGCATCCTTTCGGCTTGTTTGGCGATCTCGTCGCGCTTGCCAAGTTTGCCCGCGGCGGCCGCGTCGAGCAGTTCCTTGTCGGGTGGAGCATCCCACAGAGTATAAGAGAGCCGCGAGGCAATCGCGTACTGCTCCGGCGCGCCTCCCGCATCGGGATACAGAAAGCGCGGAGACTTCAGCACAAGCAGCACGACGCGCTTGACCGCCAGTTCCGAATCGCCCTTCGCGGCGGCAAACTGCTTTTCGATGAAGAGTTCCTTCTCCGCGTCGGTCAGCGGTCGGCGAAATGCGCGCTGGGCGAACGTGAGGCAGAACGCTTTGAGTTTCTCCAGGCGATCAGGCGAGTTTGGCTGAACGCTCGCGAGTTCGGGTAAGTGAGCGATGATGTAGGCGCCCGCTTCGAGCGCGCCTTCCGTTGTCGCCGCTTCCCATTCCTTCGAGATATTCGTTCCGCGTTCCCAACCCAGGCTTCGGTCATCCGGAGGAAAGGGTGTTTCGATCACCGCGACTTCGGGGTACTTTGTCGGAGTCAGATTCCGCGACGGGATCACTTCATCGGCTCGGTTGGGTCGCTTCCACCACAAACCAACGAACGCGGGCTTCACCGGCGGGTTCGGGTTCTTCTTCGAGTCGTCCACGCCCTGCTTGGCCTTCGAGAATTCCAGACGAATCGGATAAGCCCGACCGCCCAAGAGGAAGATGCTCGCGCGATACACCGTCTCGTCGCCAGACTTCACCCACTTATCAAGAAGCGCCTTGCGGTTGTCATTGACCCACAACCGAGTGGCGTGATCGGTGCGGACGATGAACTCATACACGCCGGTTTCGGAAGCCCAGACCGAGCCTTCCCACCGAATGCAGAACTGCGCGGGGTCGAACGATTCGGGCTTGTCTGGGTTCGGGCCGCGCTTGCCGAAATCAAAGTTCACTTCGGAATCCAGCCGCTCTAACACCCGCGTCTTTCCCCGGAAGTTTCGCGAGTTGAAGTATTCGCCGCGCAGCCCTTCCTTATCATCCAACTTCGGCGAAGTGCGGAAGCTACCGACGAGGTCCGCGATACTGTTGCGATATTGCTTGATGGTGAGGCGCGATAACTCAATGCGCGGCGGGTTCAACTTTGCCTGAGCGAGCGGCGAATAGAAGCTGTCGTACAGATACGCCGCGACCTTCTTCGATTCTTGCGCGTCGAGCTTCTCCGGCTCGCCTTCGGGCATGGTGCGGTCGATGAGTCCCGCGAGTTGAGCTACGGACTTGTCTCCGATGAGTGGCTGCGGGTAGTTCTTCGCGCCTTCTCCTTTGGCTCCGTGACAGCGAGCGCACATCTGTTTGTAAATCTGCTCGCCGGTCTTCTGTTTGTCTTGCGCAGATGCAATGGGAGCAACCATCGCCAGCGCGAGGAGTGCCAAACCGAATCTCGGCGGAGTGATTCGCATGCGGGAGGCCGTTTTTGGAGAGGAAAGCGCAGTCAGGCAGGCGGGAGCGGTCTCATGTCAGTGTGCGAGTTCCAAGTTCGTCCGTCAAGCGATACCGTGCGAAGAACCAGGGGTTTACACCTCATAACAGTGAGTTTTGGTTTTTACGCCGAAGAGGTTTCAGACCAAAGCCCAGGGTCGATCCCTTCGGCGTAAAAACCAAAACCTGGTCTGATAACTGATAACTGATGACTGATAACTGATTACTGCCTTCTGTCCTCTGTCCTCTGATCTCTGCAACCCTTCGGGGTACAGACACAGAACCAAAACCGACTCTCAGACCGTTGCCGGTTGTACCTTCCGTGGGCTAGACTACACCAATCCTGCCTGAACACTCCCTTCGCGAGAACAATCCCATGCTGCCCTGTCGGTTCCTCACCTGCGCGATCGCTGCGTGCTTTGTGATTGCAATGCCGCAAGCGCAAGTGGCGTTGGCCCAACCAGCCAAGCCCGTCAGCTTCATTAATGACGTGGCCCCGATCCTCAAAGAGAATTGCTTCGCCTGTCACGACGCCAAGAAGAAATCCGGCAAGTTCGACATGACCAGCTTCGAGAAGCTCCTGGCCGGCGGCGTCAACGGCGAACCGATCGTACCGGGTAAACCAGAAGCGAGTGAGTTTCATGGGTTGATGGTGAGCGCTGACCAGCGCCGGATGCCTCCACGAGACAAGGGCGAGGCGGTGCCGAAGGAACAGGCCGCGATTGTCGCTCAGTGGATTAAAGAAGGCGCGAAGCTCGACGCGGGGATGGACGCGAAGGCCGATCTGGTGAAGGAACTGCGGATTCGTTTCAAGCCGCCTGTGCCTCCGAAAGAATATCCGTTCCCGGCGATCGTCAACGCGCTGGCGTTCACGCCCGATAACAAGCAACTTGTGGTCGGCGGGCATCACGAATTGACCGTGTGGGACTTCGCCACCGGCAAACTGGTGAAGCGCATCTACACGCGCTCCGAACGCGCTTACGGGCTGGCGTTTCTACCAGACGGCAAGCTCGCGGTGGCCGGCGGTCGGCCCGGTCAGGAAGGAGACGTTCGCATCTACGACATCGAGGCGAAGGGGAAGGATCAGGACGGAGTGGAAATTCTCGATGGAGTCAACGACAAGAAAGTGCTCGTGAAGCATCTGTTCGATGTGGAAGACTCCGTGTTGTGTCTCGCGGTGTCCGCGGACGGCAAGATTCTCGCCGCGGGCGGCTGTGACCGCGCGGTGCGCGTCTTCGATCTCTCCGAAGGGCTGGAGAAGGCGAAGCTCGATCAGGTCGTTGAGAATCACGCGGACTGGGTTCTTGGAGTTGCAATCATCGCGGATGGGAAATATCTGCTCACCGCGGGTCGAGACAAGACCGCGAAGGTGTGGGATCTGAAGGGGAAGGACTCGGTGGTGACATTCCCCGAACACCAGAACATTGTGTACGGCGTCGCGGGGAAGGCGGATGGGAGCGCGGGGTTTTCGGTGGGCGCGGACCGGCAAATTCGCACCTGGAAGCCCAACGGCGAGGGGAAACAGGTTCGCGCCGTCGGCGGGCACGGAAACGAGGTGTTCAAGATCGTCATGAACCCCAAACAGCCAATGCTCGCCACTTCGAGCGCCGACAAGACCGTTCGCTTGTGGAACGCCGACAACCTGGCAGCGGGCAAGACACTCTCGGGGCTGAACGACTTCGTCTACGCGGTCTGCTTCAGCCCGGAGGGAGATTTGGTCGCGGGGGGAAGCTACGATGGCGGCGTTGTTGTGTGGAAGGTCAGCGATGGAAGCACGGTGAAGGCGTTCAACGCCAGCCCCGGCTATGTGGCGAAGACCGACCCGACCCCTCCGAAGAAGTAATCAGTAATCAGTGATCAGTGATCAGTGAACAGTGAACAGTAATCAGTCCGCTGCGTTCTGACGCGTGGCGACTGTTCCCCGACCGCTGATGACTGATGACTGTTCACTGTTCACTGCTTACTGATCTCCGAAGATGGCTCCTTCCTCTTGAAATGTCTGCTGCACCCGCAATAATTCACTTGAAGCAATGCCAGGCCGGAGTGGCGGAATTGGCAGACGCACCAGCTTGAGGGGCTGGCGGGAGCAATCCCGTGCAGGTTCAAGTCCTGTCTCCGGCACCTTGCGACAAGGGTTTACGGGCTTGATGCCGTAAACCCTTTTTTGTTCCCAAACTTCTCGACACATAAGCCGCCTGGCACGAAGCCTAACCTCGATGCCACGACCGCGGGAGCGAGTCGAGCATGTTCGCCGCAGATCCCGCGATCCTCCCGGTGCTCGGTATCGTCTTTCTGGCCACGCTGGTCCGGTCCGCGTTCGGGTTTGGTGTTGCCCTCGTCGCCGTCCCGCTGCTTGCGCTTTTCATGCCGATTCAGATTGCTGTTCCACTCGCCACCTTGCTCTCGATCACCGTTGCCGGGTTGATCCTCGCCCAGGACTGGCGGAAGGTTCACGCCCGGAGTGCCTGGTACTTGATCCTCCCCACTCTCGTCGGCATTCCCATTGGCCTGCTTGTGCTGACAGAGGTATCTCCACTCGTGGTCAAGGTCGCGATGGCAATTGTCATCATCGCGTTCTCTGGTTACTGTCTGTTGGGGCGCTGGAAGCCGCACCTGCCCAACGACAAGTCCGCGTGGGCTTTCGGGCTTTTCGCCGGCGTGTTGGGTGGCGCTTACGGAATGAACGGCCCTCCTCTGGTCGTCTATGCCACACTGCGCGGATGGACCCCGGAACACTTCCGGGCCACTCTTCAGGGCTATTTCCTGCCGGCGAGTGCGGCCGGGATGTGTGGGTTCTGGGCCGCGGGACTGTGGGTGCCCGAGGTCACGCGGTACTTTTTGTGGTCGCTTCCTCCGGCAGTGATTGCGGTACTCATCGGCCGAGTGGCCAACCAGCGCATGCACGCCGACGACTTCGTCCGCTACGTTCACATCGGCCTGATCGGAATCGGTGTGCTGCTCCTGGTTCAGTCCGTGTAGCAACCTGGCTGAGGACAACTCACGACAACCGGTCTTGTGGTCAGTTGCGGATCGGTTATGCCGGGACTCGTTGATTGAATCACCCATCTGGAAATCGCCGAGATTTGCTCAAGTTTGGGCGCGAAAAAATCGCAGGTCACACTGGCACACGCGATGCTGATTCACTCACTGTTCCACTCACCTGCCACGAGGGCTGACGGATGCAAACCGCCTCACTGGACCGCGATGATCGTCCAGCCGACACCACTCCCCCGAATCCGCAGGGTGATGACACCGATCTGCATGACCTTTTTGAATTGTGGCTTGACCTTGGCGGCTCTGATTGATGGGTAAATCTGTCGGGTCGGATTTACAAGTCGTGTAGTTTCTTCCGGCAAGTTCTACCACCGCTCCGTGTCCGTTGAACCCGAGTGGCTCACGTTCACCGTTGGCACTCTGGCACGCTACGCTTACGACACTGGCGATTTCTCCACGATGCCGATTTCGCCGATGCACTTCAAGACGCTGGCTGCGAAGACGAGGAGATTCTGACCCACTGCCGGGGAGAAACACATCACGTCCGTGGGTGTTGGGTTCTCGACGCGATCTTGGGGAGAGAGTAACTTGGTGTTGTCTTCGGCGGAGAACTTCGCACTGCGCTCTGCTTCGACCTGTCCAGGGCGTTTGGTCGCGTGGTGCGAGTGAATGGCCGACCTCTCCCCGCGAAACGCCACGGAAGACGACTCCCGGTACGATCTGAGCACTTGGCCAGGGAGGTTTGTAAGGTTTTAACGAGCCGCGACCGCAAGGAAGCGGTTGAGCTTTCCCGCTCCCTTGCGGTCGCGGCTCGTTAAAAAA
>JAKEEV010000124.1 GCA_022616395.1 Planctomycetia bacterium
CAGGAACGCGAATCGTTGAACGCACGCTGTTGATCGACTCGTCCGCACCACACGGCGGGACGGCCGAAGTAATGCTGACATTCGATGACAACTTGAACGCGCAGCCAACTCCAGCATTCCAGGCCGACCGCGTGGTCCAACTCACTGCGGAGTTCCTGAATGAGAGCCAACCGAAGATGGATCGGTTAACAACTTACAAAGCTCTGATGCTCTTCGTGATGGAATCGGGATGTCTTGAGGAATGGCGGACGTTGATCGCGATAGATCCGCTCAACCCCGATGAGCGCCCCGACCCCGTACGGGCGAAATATGGGCTTGATCGTGCGGATCGTCTGTATCAACTCTACCTTGACGAACGGAAACCCTTCTCCGCAAGCCTCCGTTGTCTGGTCGCCAACGAACTCCGGTTGCCGGTTGAGGGCATCATGCGGTGGGGTCGGCTCCATCGCACGATTTCGCAGTTACCTCGGCTGTACTAACTGCTGGGCCACTCCATCCTTACCGGCTGATGCAGTTCAGGGTGCTTGGCAACTCCCTTCTTCATTCGCTTCCACCTAGTCGTGCGGCTGGCGTCGGATGATCGGGGCGTCCGCAACAACCCACGGAAACGCCATGATCCAGTTCGAGTGCCCGTCCTGTATGTCGATGAGTTCTGTGCGTTCGCTCGCGTGCTGAGTCCGCGGGAGGTCGCGAAACTGGCAGCCGCGACCCGTGACGTGGCCAGTGGAGCCTGCTTAGAACGACTTCCGGGCTTTACCGGCCCGACGGTTGCGCTCAGCCTTAAAGTGATGATCGCCGAGCGCATCGAACGTCACCCGTTCGCAATACTTGTGTTTTTCCTGGTCGTCATCTTCGCCGGCCACGTACTTGCCTGTCAGCGGGCCCTTGTAACCGTAGAACGTGCATTGATCGAACAGCCCGCGGAATAGCTCGCTCCAACCTTGGCGAGCGGAGTGAACGGGCCGGTCGTGAAGTTCCCACCGATGATCTTCGTCCTCATGACGTCCGTGGGGTGCTTCATGTCGAAGACAAACTCTCCTCCATCGATGTACTTCGGGACTCCCTTCAGGGCGCTGAAGCAGCTATAGAACTTGATCGTTCCTCGATACGTTGGGGGCAAGCCGGAGATAATCAACCGGTCGATGGATTCGTGGATGTGGATCTTCTCGGTCTTGTCGTTGTTGGTTGTCGTCACGTGCGGGTCACCCGGAAGACCGTGTCCGCGCATGTAAATCTGTGAGCCGTTGATCAGGTTCAGAAGTGCTGGATGCGCTCCGAGGCCCAGTTCCTCCCGCTTCGGGTTCCAGACCACGACGACGAAGTTCTTCTCCGGTCGCTCGGCGAGCCAGTTGTTTGATTTCTTGACGAACTCCTGAGACGCGGCGAACGGAATCCAAATGATTCGGTGCATGGCGGTCTCCTTTCGGTCAGGCCGATGGAATGGGGCCGAGGCAACCAGTTTGAAATGCGCGAGGACCGTCGAAGCAACTACGGCTTAACGATGGTCAAGATTGCACGGCCGGCGCATTTCGAGGTTTCTTCGCGTTGGCCGATGGATCGCGGGACACTCACTCCAGTACGTGGCGGATAGAATGATCACTTCGCCTTCGTTAGGAGGGTGTCCAATGTTCCCGCGCCTCGCGCTGGTTTGCTTCTTCCTCGGCTCGATGGGGTCACTCAAATCCGCGGATGAGACGCCAGTCCCCGCAAGCGATTTGAAAGCGTTGCAAGGCGAATGGAACTCGCCTGTCCTGCCCAGTCCCGGTTCCCCGGATAGCGTCATCATTCGGAAACTGGAGTTCGGTCGGAAAGGTAAGTCTGATGCGGTCCGGCTCGACTGGGCTCTCTACTGCGGACGAACTCGCATCACCAGCGACGAGAGTTTCGCCGGTCGGCTCATCGGCATCGTGGAGCGCGACAAGAAGCGCGTGCTGGTGTTCGAGGGCGCGAAAGGCGCTCGGTACGAGGTGGAGTTTGAACTCTCCGGGAACAAACTCACGTTGAAGGGGAAGATCAAGGACGTGGACCTCAGTTATACCTGGACGCGAAAGCCGGTCGCGAAGAAAGAATAAACGACGGGCTGAATTCTTCGCTCTCGTCCGAACAATTGGCATCAATTTGAGTTGAAGCCGCGATGAGTACCGGAATTCCCCTTGCGGACGACCCAGTCATATCCCCATAACATTGGGCGTGCGCTTGCCCGCGCGGGGAGGATTGGTGATGGGTCAGCCATCGGGGGAGATCGTCGCGCGGCCGCTGGTGGCACGCGCATGTGGGTGCATGTGTGAATTCCAGCATTACGCGGTAGACAAGTATCGGGCTCAGCGTCTGGCCAAGTTCCAGAAAACGCGCTGTCCCAACTGTGTCGCGAAGCTCAACGAAGAGCAGAAACGCGCAGCAGCACTTCTTCCCTCCAAGGGCGAAGCACTTCAGCTTCTTCCCAACGGAACGCAAATCACAATGACGAGACGGCCCGATGGCGTCTGGGCCGGCACGCTCACTGCCAGCGGCAAGACCGTTGAGGCAACCGGAGACGGCCCGCAAGGAGTCTCCGTCACGCTCGCGCGCCTCTGGGTCGCAGCCAGCGGCGCCAAGCCTCCCGAGCCGAAGCCGAAGTGATGAAAGTAGGCCCGCCGAGCCGAGGCGGGCTTTTCAGAGCCGCGACCGTCAGGGAGCGTTCGTGGTTTAGCGCTCCCTGAAGGTCGCGGGGCTGTATTGGTCCGCAAGGCAAGCGGCACCTACTTTGGTCACGATTGGTCGTATTCTTCCAAACGGCCCGAATGCTGGATGGCTCGGAAGAGGCGATAGCCGAGCATCATGCTCAGTAAGCATCCGCTTGCTCCGAGCACTGACACATCCCACACCAATGGCGGCGCCTTGAACGCCCAGAGCATCGACGAACCCACAAACAGCGCGCTGACCATCAACCCAAACACCAGCCGATTCACCGATGGTTCCAGGTGCCGGTGACTGAGCTGGATGCCCATCTCCTGCCGCTGAAGCATCCGCAGGATGTTCCCCAACTGTCTCGGAAGCGCTCGAATCAGCTCGTCCCAGTCGCTCACCGCCGACGCGAGCCTGCGCCAGGCACGCTTGGGAGAGAGTTTCTTGAGCACACCCGACCGCTTGTAAGTCTCCAGTAACTCCACGAGGTTGAAGTTCGGGGCCAACAACCGACCGGTGCCTTCCAGCATCACCAGTACGCGCAACAAAAGAGCCAGCGGTGCAGGCAACATCACGTGATAACGCCGAATCGCGTCGGTCAGTTCGTTGAGCGCTGTTCCAAGCTGAAACTGTTCGAGCGGCATCCCGTGATAGAACGCCAGTTGCTCGGCGACTTCGGCTTCCATCGCGCTGGAATCGAACCGAGGAGGAACATCCCCCACCTCCACGATCAGTTCCGTCACTTTCAGGGAATCTTTCTCCAGCACCGCGAGCAGAGCCGTGTCTATGCGGTCGCGCATCCGGCTGTCGATTCGCCCGACCATCCCCGCATCGAGAAGCCCGATTGAGCCTGTTGGGTATTCCGCGCTCGGGGGCATGAACAACACGTTGCCAGGGTGCGGGTCCGCGTGGAAAAAGCCATCGCGAAAGACCATGTCGAGGAATGCCCGCGCTCCGCGACGAGCCAGTTCTCCGAAGTTTCCGCCCGCGGCTTTGATGTCCTCTGGCCGGTTAAATGGAATGCCGTCGAGAAACTCCATCGTCAACACGCGACCGGTGGACAGTTCCGGGTGCGGTTCGGGGAAGCGAACGCCCGAATCATTCGCGAACGCCAGACGGAACATTTGCAAGTGACGCAACTCGCGGCGGAAGTCGAGTTCACGCCGAAGCACGCGCTCGAACTCCGCCACCAGCGCGATCGGCCGGTAAGCCCGGAACTCCGGCAGGAAGCGTTCCGCCAGAGCCGCGAGTTCCGCAAGGATCGCAAGATCGTCGGTCACTCGGCGAAGAATGTCCGGGTGTTGCACCTTCACCGCGACCTTTCGACCGTCGTGGAGAGTCGCGACGTGACATTGCCCAATCGAAGCGGACGCACACGGTTCCGGCTCGAACGTCTTGAACAACTCTTCGAGCGGCCGACGAAGTTCCGCTTCCACCGTGGCCCGCGTGACCGCAAACGAATCGGCTGGCACATGAGACTGGAGCTTGGTCAGTTCATCTCCGAGCGCGGGCCCGATCAAGTCGCGTCGTGTGCTGAGAACTTGTCCGAACTTGATGAACGTGGTGCCGAGATCGGTGAGCACAAGGCGAATCTTCGCCTCGAATGTCTCGGCGGAGATGCGGGCCAGTTCGGTCCCCCTCGTCCATCGGCGGACAAACCGGTTGTCGAGCCGAGCCAGAGCATCGGCCAGCCCGTACTTCGCCAGCGTGCGGGCAATCTCAACCAGCCGGGCCAAGCCGCGCGCAAGACGCGGAATATCGGTCAGGTTAATCACAGAGCAATCCGTGAGTGAATCACGCCAGTTTATCCAATTCTCTGAGTCGTCGATCCGCGTCGAAGCTCGGCGGTGGAAGCGATTCCGCCAGCGCAAGCGCATCGGCTTCGCTGAGGTTCAGCTTCGCGGTGCCGGTTCCTCGAAACACCGGCAAGCGTTTCTGTGTGGCGATTATCTCGCGTCTGGTGCGGCCCTTCGGAGCGTCTGGCCACTTCCATTCGAGTTCGCGGAAGTCGAAGAAGACCGGAACCACTTCGCGAATGTACTTCCAGTAACCGGGGTTGTCTGTCTGGATCACAAACAGTCCGCCGGGTTGCAATGCGCGATGCACCCGCGCGAGGAATGTCGGCGTGATGAGCCGACGGTGAACTTGCGCCGGGTCGTAGTAAGGTTGCGGGTGGTAACAGTGAATCTCCGCGACCGAGTTCGGCGCAATGTGCTTCTCCAGAAGTTCAGGCGCGCCGATGACTGCGAACTTCAGGTTCGCGCATCCGCGCTGATTTCCGCGCTTGCGTGCGTAACGAATCACAACGGGAAGAATATCGACTCCGAGGTGATTGTGATCAGGCCGCGCGAGCGCGGAACCAATCAGGTAACGGCCGGTCCCACAGCCGAGGTCGAGTACAATCGGAGCGATGCGGCCGAATAGCTCCGCGAAGTTCAGATTCCCTTCCGGCATCGCCTTGAGCGCGGTCTGGGTCCACTTCAACTGATCGAGGATCGCGCCGGGAAATGGCACGCCAAACTCGCGCTCGATCTGGTTGGGCTGAGTCATCGCTTGATGTAGGACAGGCATCTTGCCTGTCTCTTTCTCGGAGCCGGAAGCGTCAGCGACGGGGTTTGAAAGCGACTTCGCAAAGCCGCGAAGAGAAAACCCCGTCGCTGAC
>JAKEEV010000125.1 GCA_022616395.1 Planctomycetia bacterium
AGAGGGGCCATGTGGCCTTTATCGCGAGCAAACGCTGGAATTCATGGGGTTTAGAAAGGCCACCTCCTGGCCTCGATGCCCGGCGCTTCCCTCGTCTTCCCTGACGCTTGGCCTGGCGCTTGGGTGGGGGTTGCCGGCGCGCAGGAAGGTCGGTCTGGTGTGCCGGTTCCGTCTACTCCCATTCTGCGTGATTACTGTACAAAAGTCAAGTACCCAATCGGATTTTGCCGAACCCGCAGCAGATGGAAACGAATCAATGCGATTGCGTATCATTCTCGTCGGATTTGTCGCTCCATTGACACCTACCAGTGACACAACCGCCTGTCAGCCGCTAAGTTGAACTACACCCCCCGCACTCCCCAGGACTCTGCCATGGCTTCCCCACTCCGCGATTTCGCCGTTCATCTTCGCCCGGAAGACAACATCGCGGTCGCTCGCAAGCCGATCCCTACTAATACCCCTTTCGCCTTCGAGGGAGGGACATTCACACTCCCCAGCGCAATCAAGATGGGGCACAAGTTCGCGGTAATGCCGATCAAGGAAGGCGATCCGATCCGCAAATATGGTCAAATCATCGGCTTCGCGGGCAGAAACATCGCTCCAGGCGAGCATGTCCACGTTCATAACGTCAAACTCGGAGCCTTCGAGCGCGACTATGCCCACGCGAGCCAGGTACCAGCACCTCTTCCCCCACCGGCGGAACACCGCACATTCATGGGCTATGACCGCGGGCCAGGCAAGGCCGCGCACCAGCGCTACGGTACGCGAAACTACCTCGCGGTAATCAGCACGGTGAACTGTTCGGCCAGCACGAGCAAGTACATCGCGGATCGCGTGCGCGCGTTGGGGTTGCTGAAGGATTACCCGAACGTGGACGGAGTGGTTGCGATTGTTCACCGCCAGGGGTGCGGGATGCAGTTCGATGGGCCGGATCACCAACAACTCGACCGCACACTCGCGGGCTTCGCGCGCCACCCGAACGTAGCAGCGTATCTGCTGGTCGGCCTCGGATGTGAGATCGTTCAGGCTTCTCACTTGATCGAAAATGAAAAGTTGAACCTCCTTCAACTCGATGGCAAGAAGGGAACTCCGCTTGCGCTTTCCATCCAGGAGTGCGGAGGGATTGGCAAGACCGTCGAAGCAGGCGTTCAGGCAGTCGCGGAGATGCTCCCGCGCGTCAACGACGTGCGCCGAGTGCAACTCCCCGCCAAGCATCTCATTCTGGGAACCAACTGCGGAGGCTCCGACGGCAACAGCGGAGTCACTGCCAACCCTGCTCTTGGTGTGGCAAGCGACATGATGGTTCAGCAAGGTGGAACGAGCATCCTGGGAGAAACTCCTGAAATCTACGGCGCTGAACACATCCTTACCCGCCGTGCGGTCTCGAAGGAAGTCGGGGAGAAGCTCGTTGAGCGCATCAAGTGGTGGGAATGGTACGCGGGGATGTTCGGAGCGGAGATCAACAACAACCCCAGCCCCGGCAACAAGGAAGGCGGACTCACCACTATCTACGAGAAGTCGCTCGGTGCCATCGCGAAGGCCGGTGGAACCGCGATGGTGGATGTGTATCGCTACGCGGAGCCGGTGACCGCGAAGGGCTTCGTTGTGATGGACACGCCCGGTTATGACCCGGTGAGCATGACGGGAATCGTGGCGGGTGGCGCGAATGTGTGTGTGTTCACAACCGGCCGCGGAAGCGTGTTCGGATGCAAACCGGCTCCGTGTGTGAAGGTCGCAACCAACACTCCTCTTTACACCCACATGATTGGCGACATGGACATTGACGCGGGGAAGATTCTCGATGGTGTCCCGGTGGAAGTGGTGGGCCGCGAAATCTTCGAGAAGGTGCTTTCGGTCGCCAGCGGAGAGCGAACCAAAAGCGAACTCAACGGCGTGGGCGAAGAAGAATTCGCCCCGTGGTCCATCGGCCCGACACTGTGAGTGACCTCGCACGAGGCGAGAATCGCAGGAAGCAAGGTGACTTTTACCCGCGAATCAAACGCGGTACGATACAGCGGATGAGAACACATTGAACACGAGGATATCATGAGCGAAACAGCGGCAAAGTTGTTGGAGCAACTGCTTGCGCTTCCAGAAGTTGACCGGTTGATGGTGGCGGAGCAACTCTGGGGGAGTGTGAGCGAAGAGAAGGTTCAGGAAATCATGGACGAGGCCACGAGCGACCCAGAATACCAAGCGGAACTTCAACGTCGGCTCGATTCCATCGCAAACGGAACCGCCGTGTTTCTGGAACCGAGACAAGTGTTCGCGGAAATACGCGAACATCTGCGACGGAAGCGTCAGTCATGAACCACCGCTTTCTGGCGGAGGCATTCCAGGATCTCCGCGACATGGCGGATTGGTACGAAGCCCAGTCGCCTGGGTTGGGCGACCAGTTTACGGACGCTGCGGAAGCACACGCGCAGAATCTCGCCGCGCAACCGCGACTGTATGGCCGGGTGCCTCGCGCCCCAAGCGGTCGGGAAATCCGCGAAACGCTCGTCCCGCGGTTTCTCGTGCGGATGGTCTACGAAGTCACTGCGACGGAAGTCGTCATTCTCTCGGTCACTCACGCCCGGAGCCGACGACAGCCGTGGCGCCGACGCTTGCCGTGACTTGTAACAAGCCCCTTCGCTCCCCAACGATTGGTCTCCCTTTCTCGTCTGCATTCATGGATAATCGGCGAAAACGGATTCGCTCGAGGGCTTTTCTATGCACCGAGTCATGTGGGTTGTGGTGTTGGGTCTGGTCGCAGCGCTTCCGGCCGTTGGGAGAGAGAATCCAAAAGTCCGACGACCACCTCCGGTGATCGAGGATGTGATCCAACCAAATGCACCCGCGCTTCCCACCGGAGACGCCAACTACAAGCCTCCGAAGCTCGATGGCCCGGTTGTGGAACTGCTCGACGAGGGCGTTGAGCCGATCTTTCCGGTGCTGAATAACGACTGGAACGGAGAGAACAATCCCATCACACGCGAAGATCGAGACGTGTTCGCGGGTGTCGAAGCCATTCGAGTCACTCCAGGACAGCGGTTCCGCAGCACGATCCCCGGCTGGAACTTCAAGATCGTCGAGAAGCCGAAAGCTCCTCCCGGTGCGAAAGCCCCGGCTGAGATCCGCTATCTGCGATTTGCATGGAAGAAGCTCGGCGGCACGGGCGTGATGATCCAGCTCTACGACCCGGTGAAGACCTGGGCGTTCCGCTACTTCGCCGGGCGTAATGTGAATGGCTGGCAGCCCGCCAAGAGCATCTCCAACAAGCTCCCGGCGGAATGGGAAGTGGTCACGGTTGATCTGTTCAAGGAATTCGGGGCGTTCACGATCACCGGAATCGCTCTGACTCCCTTCGATGGCACCGCGGGCTTGTTCGATCACTTCGTCCTGGCCCGCACGAAGGAAGACCTGGACAAGCACACGGATACCGCTCTCGGGCGCATGAAACCCGCCAAGCCGCTCGCGGGGAAGGAACGCGATGATCTCTGGACGAATTTGATGGGCAGCGATCGAGTGAAAGCCGCCGAAGCGCTGCGCGCGTTCCTCGCATCCGCACCCGACCAAGTGGCGTTCGTCCGCGACCAACTCACCAAGACCGCGCTCGACAAGGATCTCCTTGTGCGCATTCGGAAACTGCTCGCGGACCTGGATGATGATTCGTTTGACGTGCGCGATTCGGCGACCGATGAACTCATCAAGATCGGTGGCCCTGCGATGGACGCGGTCCAGGCTCTTGCGAAAAATCCACCCAACGACGAAGTGAGTTATCGCGCGAAACTGATTCTCAGGAAGCTCAACGGAG
>JAKEEV010000941.1 GCA_022616395.1 Planctomycetia bacterium
ACGCGCTGGTCGTGGTAGCGTTCCAGTAACTCCGCGACCACATCATCCTTCGCCACATTCTCGCTCGCGATGCGGTACTTCGCCCGGTGGTCGGCCACCGCGTATTCCATGCGCGTCTTGTCGTCCGGCAGAGCAACGCGAATCTCCGTGCAGTTGGCGCTTGCGATCCAGCCTTTCGTTTCCAGTTCGCGCCAGGGCACATCGTACTTCTTCGGGCCGATCAGCGAGAACACATCCCCCTCGCGGCCGTCTTCGCGAATGAGCGTTGCGGTCAGACCGAGCCGTCGGCGCGCTTGAATCTGGGCGGTCACACGGAAGACCGGAGCCGGCAACAGGTGAACTTCGTCATAGACGATTAGCCCCCAGTCGCGCTCGTCGAACAGCCCGAAGTGCGGGAAGTCTTCCGTCCGGTCCGGCCGATAAGTCAGAATCTGATAGGTCGCGATAGTCACCGGGCCAATCTCTTTTGTCTCTCCCGTGTATTCCTTCACTTCGTCTTCCGTCAGCGTCGACTTGTCGAGAATCTCGCGTCTCCACTGCTTCACCGCGGTGATGCTCGTGGTGAGGATCAGCGTGTTCTTCTGAAGTAGGCTCATCGCGACGATGCCGACGATCGTTTTCCCCGCTCCGCACGGAAGCACGATCACTCCACTTCCACCGCGAACATCGCCTCCGGCATGAAAAACCGCCGCCGCGTCGCGCTGATAGTCTCGGACGCAAAACGGCAGGCCGCTTGTTGCCACTTCGCGCAACTCTGTCGGCAAAAAAGCGCCCTCGGTGTAACCCGCGAGGTCTTCCGCCGGGTAGCCGACCGTAATCAGGAGTTGCTTCAACACTCCGCGATACGCGGGATCGATTGCGAAACTCGTATCGTCGAGTTTCTCGCCCAGATATTCCCGGAGCTTCTTGTTGCGGCCGAGTTCCGCCAGGAGCGGACGGTCGTCGCACACCAGTTTCAGCTTGGTGGAGTCGAAGCGTTCGAGTTTCACACGACCGTAGCGCGACACGGTCTCCGCGATGTCCGCCGGCAAGTTCTGCGGAATGGGGAATTTGGTGTACTTCTGAAGCACGCCGACCACTTGCTCGGTGGTGAAGCCGGCCGCGGCCGCGTTCCACAGAGACAAGTTCGAGATGCGATACGTGTGGATGTGTTCGGGGCTTTTCTCAAGCTCGGCGAACGGAGCGAGAGCGTCGCGGGCTTCTGCGTACTTTGGATTATCCACCTCGACCAGCACGGAGCGATCCGACTGGACGATGAACGGGTTCGTTGGGTCGAAACTCAGCGTCAGCGAGCCGGGGAACTGGTCCCCCTTCGTGGTCTTCGTCTTCGGCGGCATAGTCACCGTCGGGTTATGCGTCCTGCCCAGAATTTGGGGCGAACATCCCATCCTAGCGGCAGGGAGTGGGAGCGAACAAGGTGAAGAATTGGAAGGTCGCAGTTGCGGGTTCGTTTTTTCCATTCGGCATTGCCACGGAAGTGAACTGAAACTGAAGTGGTCAATTCGTGCCGCGAGGTTGCCCACAAGTGGTCAGGGACGTTCAAACCAAACTCAGATAGCCAAGATTGCCAACATTGCCACATATCCCCCTGGCAACCTTGACCAAAAACAGACAGTCCACTCTTCACTAACTATACAAAAGTATATATATTCAGACAAAGAACGGGAGGCAATCGCCGACGGCCTGTCAATCGAACTGCGGGTCTTGCCTGCTGCCGAAGCCGAGTTCGAGAAGCGCGCGGAGTGTGCCGATCTGAGCGCCGTAGTGCTTCACGACCAGAAGGGGAATTGTCATCTCGGTGATGGTCTCCTCGGTCACACTGCCCAGAAGAATCGCGGCCGACCGACTCCGCCCGCGTGTGGCCATGACAACCAATTCGCACCCGCGACTGACCGCAACCCGATTGATGGCATGAGCGACGTTCGCACTCTCCTCGAACACCGGAGTAACCGAAATGCCTTGCAAATCCAACGGCTCGATGAAATTGTTGAACGAGTTCTGCTCCTGCCCGCGCCTGATACGGTCGTACTCCTCGAACGAGACCACAGCTTCGTTGAAGTAAACGTGTAACGCCAGGCACTCGCCGCCGGTGAGTTTCGCCAACGACGCACCGACACGAAGCGCGTCAGCCGATGGCTCGGAGAAATCGACCGGAACCAGAATACGATCCACAGCGGGCAGCGATCCTTGAGGCACCATCCAGACCGAACACGGAGCCTTCATCGCCAGTCTGCGCGCCAGTGCCCACCGACCAGGATGATCGCGACGATGACCCAGGAACAGCAGGTCCGTCTGCTTCGTGGTCACATACTTCAGCAGTTCGTCGAGCATCGCTCCGCGAAGAATATCGAAGGATCGCGCCACGGAAGCCGGAACATCGGTGAAGTGCGCGGACACATCCGCTTCCATCGCGTGGCGCGCGGCTTCGCTGTCTGTCGCGTTAGGAGACAGAGCGTGAACAAAGTGAACCTCGGTGGCCGTGCCTAACCGGGCAACGGCAGCCGCATAGCGAATCAAGCCGGGGTCGGTGTCGGTCCGAGACAGCGCAACCGTCAGGCGATGGAATCGATGCATCTTTTGGATGTCCACGGGCCGCTCACTTGCTACCGGAAGTTGCTTGACCGACCGAACCGCCTACCGAAACGGGGATGTTCCCGTTTTCGCTCGGTGCCGCATTCGCAGTGGATCGTGCGGTCTCGAGGGAAGTGGCTGCTGGGGGCATTGCACGGTCGAAGAACCGGTAGAGAACGGCATAGATGATGATAGCCGATAGCACGCCCGTCAGGAAGTCGGTCACGATCACCATCACCGCCGTGTAGAGCATCAGGAAGATGTGAAAGCGGTTGTGCTGGAAGACCTGTTTCACTTCCTCCTTCTTCACCATGTTGAA
>JAKEEV010000942.1 GCA_022616395.1 Planctomycetia bacterium
CTGCTTCCTGAATTCGCGGATGGCCGATGGTATTCGTGCCCGTTCTGCCGCAAAGTTCACGTGCTGATTACCGATAGCGATCTGGATCACACGCGAATCACCTGTCCGCGCTGTCGGGAAATCTACACGGTTGGTCGCGTGCGAAAGCCTCCTGTACCTCCCGTTCCGAAGCCACCGAAGTCGTGGTGGAGAGCGATCTGGGACTGGCTGAAGAGGTAGAATCATCGGAGCCGGAAGAGTAATCAGAGCCGGAAGCGTCGGCGACGGTCTTGGTTTCCCGTCGCTTCCATCGGAGCCGCGACCGTGAGGGAGCGATGCTTCCATCGGAGCCGCGACCGTCAGTCGAGCGCGACTCCACGCAACTGAAAGCGCGTGCCGCACGAAGACTCGCTCCGCGAGCCGCCGATTCTCCCGACGAAATTCTTCCGATTCTCCCGACATCCGCGCCTGGCCCGCGCGTGAAATGTAGCTCGGTATGCTCAAAGCGTCCGATACATCACAAACACATCCACAAGTCCGAGTTGCTTGTGTCGGAAAGCCCCTGACAGGCGACCAACCACGGCGAAGCAACACTTCTGCCACGCTCGCACGGCTGACTCATTGGTGCTGACGACGAAGTTGAACTGCATCGCGCAGAAGCCGAGCTTGCGGGCGACTTCGACTGAGTGTTCGCACAACGCAACCGACAGTCCGAGTCCGCGAAACTCCGGTGCGACCATGTAGCCGGCATTGGCGACATGATCCCCGCGCCCAGGCTGATTGGGACGCACGTAGTACGTCCCCGCGAACTTCCCTTCCACTTCCACAACAAAGCACACGGCAGGCGACTCGAACCACAGCTTCCTCGCGGTCTCTTCGGAGGTGCTCTCGTCGTAAGCAAACACGTCTCCGCTCTCCGCAGCGCTCCGAAACAGCGCCCAGATCGCGGGCCAGTCGGCTTCCGTCGCGGAACGAATGGTGAAGGTGGTCGAAGTCATGATGTCAGGATATACGGAGCGCAGATTTGTGGCGGACGAAGCACGGGGCGGATATCATCTCTTCACTCATTCACAACACGATTCGGAGCTTGACGTGAACTCGCGATTTCTCACCCGTGTCGCCTGCTTCCTGTTACTTGTGGTTGCAGCGCTCGCAATTGGTTGCAAACGGGCGCAACCACCAGAGGTCAATGGCGGTGGCCCAGATCCCGGGTCAAACCCAGACGGCTCATTCACCACCAAGCAGACTCCCGACGGCGAACCGCTTGTCGTGACCTTTCCCAGCAAGCCGGAGTGGGCGGAGATTCCTGGTCTCAAGCCGCCGACGAAGGGGTTTGTCTGGCGTGGTGACGACAAGCAGAAGTCGCGGGCAGCCTGGGTGTGGACAATCCCCGCGGACGAACGCGCGCAGTACACGGATCAAGAACTGAGTCGGGAATACGTCCGAAAGATTGCGTTCAATGCGTACCTGTCGTATGGGACTGATCCGCGTGGCGCGGGGAAAGGCGGCTGGCAGAGCAAACCCTTTGAAAATCAAGAGGCGTTCTGGAACGCGGCGAAGGACGCCGGGGCTGGACTGGTCCTGATCGTTGGCAACAAGGCCTACTGTTTGCGCGTCGAGGGTTCGGAAATCGGCCACGACGACCCCGAATGCAAAGCCTTCTTTGAATCGTTGAAAGTCGCGGAACTGGAAAATCGCCCACCGGTGACGAAAGCGCCAGAAGACGACCTTCGCCCATTCGCTCGCGATGGATTCTTCCACAACCAAGCGGGAATTGGCACCCACAGCACCGGCATCGCGTTTTGTTTGGGTCGCAACGCCGTGTTCCGAACGACCTACACGCACGACAAGTTCTTCCGGCCGGATGACGCGAACGCAAAGTTGGTTCGCTATCGCTACCCGACCTTCGAGCCGGACGGCGTGTACCGCTTGCCTCGCGTCTCGTGGCTCGTCGGCTCTGATGAAAAGCGAAGCCGGCTCTACCTGCACATTTCTGAGGGATTCAACATCCCGGCGAAGCTGGCGCGCTTCGACGTGCCCGAACAACTCGGCAAGGGAAAGGAAGAAGTGGTCAAAGATTTGAAGTCTCTGGCTTTCAACGGCTCGCTCAGTTGGTTGTGCATTGCCCCGGACGGCCAACACGTTTACGCACTCAACATCGACGAGAAGCACAACAAGAGGGGAATCTTTCGTATCGAGACCGAAAACATGAGAGTGACGGGCCAACTGCCGATCAACGAGAACACACAATCGCTCGTCCTGTCGCCCGACGGCAAAACACTCTACACAGGTGCCTCCACGGGAAGCTGGCACAAGACTGGAGCATCCAGTGACGACTCCACCTGTTTGATTCAAGAGATTGACGTAACCAACTGGAAAGTGCGGCGGACGTTCAAGGTTCGAGGGACGGTGTCCTCGCTCAGGTGCGGAGGGGATGGCCGCCTGTATCTGTCCGGCTACTGGTGTTGGATTCGGGTCGATCCAACCGTGGCTGGCGAACCCACGAGTCAGCAGACCGCAAACAACGACACTTATAAGCAGTTCATTCTCTCTCCCGATGCCAAGCGGTTCTACGCGATGAGCGACGGCGAGTACCCATACTCCCTGAATGTCAAGGAACTGTTCGACTACGGGCGATTCGTGATAGCGCCGGAGTACATGACAAGTAGCAGGGCGCGAACGTTTGGTCCGGACTCACTGGAACCTATGCGGGGGTCGGTTGCCCTGATTGGTGGAGGGATCATTTCCTCTGACGGCAAGTGTTTGTTCTTGAACGCCGGAAACGCCTTCTGGCTGGCCGGTGCAGGGCCACTGCCCGAAGTCGATCCCGCGATGAAGTGGAACCCAGTCCGGAAGTGAGCGAAGCAAACCGTTAACCGCTGACGGAATCGGACCGCCAAGAAGAAGCCGTGAGCTGTCAGCTCACGGCTTCGGTTCCGGGTTCTCGATGCGTCTGATCGCGGTGTCGACGAGGTCGCGGAAGTGAGGTTCGCGCTCGGCGAGTCGTGGCGTCCTGAGCGGTTACTGATCCGCAGGTTAGCAATGCTAAGCGGGGCAGCGGAAAACGCTGGAAAATCAGGGATAATAACAAATACCACGCATAACTTTGCGTTCCTGCCGGTCAGTAACAGCGGACAAACTCGCTGTTCCTGCGCAACTACTTTGATTGACAGGTGTTCAGTATTCGTGTAGACTGCCGCTGTGTTGGGGCGGGTGTGGGTCGCGAGCAGGGCGTGCGCACTATGTTCCCGCTCGGAAATCACAGGTTTTCGAGCGACGATGGTCGGCGGAACCAGCGACCGGACGACATCGGAATCCCGGAAATCC
>JAKEEV010000943.1 GCA_022616395.1 Planctomycetia bacterium
CAAGCGCGGCCACGTCCACGGCAGCACCGACGCCTCCGGCATGGCCCCCGCGACCGACCCCTGCACGCCGGACGACGTGTCGAGCACGATCTTCCGGAACCTCGGTCTCGACCCCACGCAGGAACTCCAGACCCCGACCGGCCGCCCGGTGCAACTGTTCCGCGAGGGCAAGGTGATCGAGAAGATCCTCGCGTGAAGCAGGGCGAGCCGGGAGCGTGAGCGACCGGAGCAAGAGCGGGCCGGGCGGGGTGCGCGAAACGCACTCGGCCCGGCCCGCTCGCATTGTTGTCATTCTGATTGCGCATGGCCAAACCGTGTTTTCTCGACCCCGGATTTTTTCGCGGGTGCGAGTTTTCCCTGGGATTTCCAGGCGTTCGCGACTTTGCGGGGCAAAGAGGTGACCACAGAGGGCCACTTGCGCCTGGAAATCCCAGGAGATCGCTGCGACCACCCCTGGTCAGAGTAAGATAACTTCCGTTCAGTATTGCGGCTGCGGCGTAGCGAGGAGTCGAAATCCGCCCCGCGACGGTCACAAACCGACCGCGTTTCGGCCCCGTTACGCGAAACCGGCGGCCGTTTGCCACCGTTTCGGGTCGCGAACCGGTCGTTCGTGCGGTCAGATCGACCCGCGGCACCGGCGTGGCTTTCAGTAACCGTGTGCGGAACTGGCGTCATCGACGCACCGGTAGTGGTACAGTTTGGAGTTTTTCGCTCCGTTTCTTCCCGCGAATCCAGGGGGTCGCGGAGCAAACTGTACCGCTACCCCGCCTCCATCCCATCCGGGTCCGTGTTCGCCCCACGGCTCTTGGACGACGATTTTCCCCCATCGCTAGGCCAGTTCAGCGATGCGCTCCCAATCCTCTAGTGTTGGTTTGCGTGTAGCCATGTTCCCTCCTGCCAAGGGGCTCCAAATCCATGCACAGAGAGAATTCAATCCCAACCAAACACGAACTCGCTTGCCAACGCAAAGCCGGTCATGCACTCTCGCGGATGTCTTTCCCGCAACTGAGCTTTACTCCACTTCCCGCGCAGAACATCATCATCGCCCGCGGCCGGCGCGGTCGGTCGTGTCGTGTTCTCCCATCCGAGGAATCCTCATGCGTTCCACACTCGGTCTACTCGCGGCGCTGTTCCTCAGTTCGACGGCCCGCGCCGACGACGCGGCCGACGCGAAGGCTCTCGTCGAGAAAGCCGTCAAGGCGCACGGCTACAAGGCGGGCGAGAAGGCGATGACCTGGAAGGACAAGGGCAAGTTCAGCGGCGGCGGGTTCAGCCTGGAGTACACCGGGGACTTCGCGTTCCAGGGGCCGGACAAGTACCGCTTCGCGGTCACCGGCGACATCGAGGGAATGAAGCTGACCTTCACCGTTGTCGCCAACGGCAACAAGGCGTGGGAGTCCGCGATGGGTCAGTCGCAGGAGGTTGAGGGCGACAAGCTCGCC
>JAKEEV010000944.1 GCA_022616395.1 Planctomycetia bacterium
GTCTATGCCAGTTGCCATTCTCTTTGGTAGTGTCTGAGTTTGCTGTAGCCGGGGTCTGCGACCCCGGAGCGGCCTCACAGAGGCCGGCTACAACCAAGACTCTTTCTGTAGCCGGGGTCTGCGACCCCGGAGCGGCCTCACAGACACGAACCGAGTGAAGGTGTCGGATTCTCAACGAGCCGCGACCGCCAGGGAGCGGAATAACGTAAGCCCGCTCCCTTGCGGTCGCGGCTCGTTTCAAACCGGACACCACCAGTGGGTTCGTGCAACAGAGGCCGGTCCGGGGTCACAGACCCCGGCTACAACCAAACTGCGACACTACCGATGATTCGCTTGACCCGCGCGGGCTTGCGGCTTACGATATTCTTCAACCTGCCTGAATGCGCGTAATCGCGCTCGTCAACACGGGGCGCAACCCCACTCGCCAAGATCGTCCCGCCCGGAGAAATTGCCCATGCGCCGACTTGTGTTCGGCCTCGTGGTTCTGGCCGCCTGCGACACCGCGACGGCACAGCCGCCATTCCCCAGTCTACCAACGCCACGCATCAACACCGTCTTCCCGATGGGCACGAAGGCCGGCCCACCGCCCGAAGTCGAGCGCTTCGGAGTCGTGCTCAAACTCGACACCGAGGTGACCATCACCGGCTTCGATCTCGACGAACCAACCGGGCTGCTCTTCTCGCACCCCGGCATTAAGGGCACTTACATCGCTCCTCCGGTCGATCCCAAGAAGAAGGATCCTCCTCCGAAGGTGAACCAGAACACACCGCACAAGTTCAAGGTCACGGTGGACTCGAAAGTCCCACCCGGCACTTACGACCTACGCGTTGTGGGTAAATGGGGAGTGAGCAACCCGCGCGCGTTCGTGATCGGCGATCTGAATGACCTCAACGAGAAGGAAGCGAACAACGACGTGCAGGAGGCTCAGCGAATCGAAATCGGCACGACCGTCAACGGCATCATCAACCCACCGACGGATGTGGACTACACCGTCTTCGCGGGGAAGAAAGGTCAGCGTGTCATCGTCTCGTGCCTCGCATCTTCCATCGGTAGCAAAGCGGGACCGATGATCGAAGTCTTCGATTCCAACATGCGGAGGCTCGTGTTCAACCGCAACTATCGCGGAAGCGACGCGGTCGCCGACCTGACTCTCCCCGCCGATGGCGATTACTACGTCCGCGTGACTCAGTTCACGCACACCGCGGGCGGGCCGGATTATTTCTATCGGGTCAGTATCTCAAGCGCCCCGTGGATTGATGCGGTGTTCCCGCCGGTGATTGAGCCGGGGAAGGCCGCGCAAGTCACGCTCTACGGACGCAACTTGCCGGGCGGTCAACCCGCGGATGGCTTGACTGTTGACGGGCGACCACTGGAGAAACTCGCGGTCACTATTACGCCACCGAACGACCCAACCGCGAACACGAATCTCACGAGCCTGGTGCGCATCGATCCGGTCAGCGCGCTTCAGGATGGGTTCTCTTACAACCTGAAGGGACCGGGCGGTTTATCCAACTCCGTGTTGATTTACTTCGCACGCGACAAGCTCACCGTGAAGACCAAGCCCAACAATTCGCCACAAACGGCGGAGGCGATCACCGCGCCCTCTGAAGTCGCGGGCTTCCTCACCAAACGCAACGAGAAGGACTGGTATAGCTTCGAGGCGAAGAAGGGTGTGCCAGTCACAATTGAACTGGGCGCGGAGCGCATCGGCTCCGAGGGCGACTTCTCCTTCTCCATTCGCGATGGCAAGGACCCGAAGCGCGACCTCGCCGGCGTGCAGGACGACGACAACGACTTGCTCCATCCATTCGGCTTCTACACGCGCTCAAGCGATCCGAGTTCGTACCGATTCGTGCCACCCGAAGACGGCAAGTATTTCATCGTGGTGGGGTGTGGAGAAAGCAATCTCTCCGGGCCGAAGTCTTCGTATCGACTGCGGTTCGGTCAGCCGAAGCCGGACTTCCGCGCCATCGTGATGCCCTACAGCCGATTCTTCCCGACCGGTTCGTCCGCGTGGCAGGGCGGTAAGCAAGCCTACCACGTCTGGATACACCGCATCGACGGCTACACCGGCACGCTCGCGGTAACCGTTGAAGGACTTCCAGCGGGTGTGAAGGCTCAGCCGCTTTCCATCGGCCCCGCGGCCCGGTGGGGAATTCTCCTTCTGGACATCGCACCGGACGCGAAGCCCGCAACGACACCCTTCACGGTAAAAGTCACCGGCACAACGGCCGACGACAAGAAACTTGTTCGCAGCGCGCGGCCCGCAAGCGTGACCTGGGGCACGCAAGTGCCCGATCAGGGCATTCCCGTCGTGGTGAAACTCGATCAGTCGCTTGTGATCGCGGTGCGCCCGGAGAAAGCGCTCTTCAGCATCAAGGCGGACATTCCAAATACCACTCTCAAGCCCGCGGGCGGCAAGGAAGTGAAAGTCAACGGCCCGCTCATCGTGCTCAAGCAGGGCGACAAGGCCACCGTGCCGGTGAAAGTGGACTGGACCGTGCCCGAAAAGCCCAACGTGGCGCTCATCCCGGAGCCGCTGTTGCTTCAACAACAGAACTCGCCGATCGCGGTGCAAGTCGCCGGCCAGCCGACCAAGGACAAGCCGGAAGTGATCGTCACGCTCGACGCCCGCACAAGCGCGGTGCCAGGTTCTTATACCATCGTGCTGCGCGGAAATACGCAGGTGCAGTTCGCACGCGATCCGATGTCCAAACAGAAGCAGAACCTCCCCGCGGAAGCGTTCAGTTCGCCCATCCCGGTGCTGGTGATTCCCAACTCGCTTGGCAAGATCACCGCCGGGCCGCTTCCAAACAACACGCTCAAACTCGGCACGACCACCGAGCTAACCGTGAAGGTGGAGAGGCAGTACGACTTCGCCGGTGAGTTCACGGTCAAGTTCATCCCCGCGAAGGGCGCAACCGGCGTGACCGCCGAAGATGTAACGATCCCGGCTGGCAAGAACGAAGTGAAACTCGCTCTGGTGACCGAGGAGGAGGCCAAGCCCGGCACGATTGCGGGCACCATCGTGGTGACCGGCACCTACCTGGGCAAGTACAAGATCACGCACGAGGCGAAAGTAAGCTTCAACGTGGCGAAGGGAGACAAGAAGTAAGACCCTCACCCGCCTGCTTTCAGTGGCGACCTCTCCCCAACGGGGAGAGGTGGGTGGGGTTTGCAGTTTCGATGAGCGAGACGGCAAGCGCAACGCCCCCACCTCTCCCCGTTGGGGAGAGGTCGCCGCAGACCATCGTCCTCGAGAGTCAGAGTGGAAGGGGCTTCTGCCAGAACCACGAACCAACGCACGACGATATACCCGGAGACCTAACCCATGCGCCGATTGATTGCCTTCGCGCTGTTATTGACGATGGCCTTCGCCAACGCTCAGGACAAGAAGGACAAGGAGGACAAGGAAGAGTACGTCCCGATTCCGACCATCGACCTGAAGCGGACGGAGCCGATCGACTACACCAAAGACATCCTGCCGATCTTCGAGAACAAGTGCTTCGTCTGCCACTCGGAGGGCATCACGAAGGGCAAGTTCGACATGACCACTTACGAGAAGCTCATGAAGGGCGGCGCGAAGCGCGGGAACAAGGTTGTGATTCCCGGCAAGTCGAACGAGAGCTTCCTGTATCTGGCGTGCAGCCGGCAAGTGCTGCCAATCATGCCGCCCAAGACCGATGAGCCGCTTAACTCAAAGGAAGTCACGCTTATCAAGATGTGGATTGACGAGGGCGCGAAGGCACCGACTGGTGTCGTGAAGATCAAGGAGAAGGTGATTGTGAACTTGCCGCCGGCGCTGGTTAAGCCGGTGCGCGCGGTCTCGGTCGCGCCAAACGGCAAGATCGTTGCCGCCAGTCGCGGAAATCAGGTTCACATCTTCGAGTTGAAGACGGTGCCCGATGCGACCAAGAAGGGCGCTGAGAAGAAGGACTGGGTGTTCGCCAAAACTCTCTTCGACCCACAACTGAAGACGCCCGACGGCAAGACCGCGAAGGCCGCTCACATCTCGCTCGTCGAGTCGATGGCCTTCAGTCCCGACGGCAAGACGCTCGCCACGGGGAGCTTCCAGGAACTCACTCTGTGGGACATCGAAACAGGCGAACCGATCAAGCGGATCGCGGGATTCGCGGATCGCGTGTGCGCGATTGCGTATTCGAGCGATGGCAAGAAGTTCGCCACCGGAGGAGGAGCACCCACCGAGGACGGCGAAATCAAGGTCTTCGACGCGAAGACGGGCAAGTTGATTGTCGAGATCAAGAACGGCCACTCGGACACGGTGTTCGGAGTCGCGTTCAGCCCGGATGTCAAGCTTCTGGCGACCGGCGGCGCGGACAAGTTCGTGAAGGTCTTCGAGTTGCCTACCGGAACCGGCAAGACGGCGAAACTGACGAAATCCTTCGAGGGCCACACGCATCACGTCATGGGTGTTGGCTGGACTCCGGACGGCAAGCGGATCGCTTCGTGTGGCGCGGATAACTTCGTGAAGACGTGGGACTACGAGAAGGGCGAGAAGATTCGCGACATGCAGGGCCACCAGAAGCAAGTGACGGCACTGTGCTTCGTGGGCAAGACGCCGCAATTCGTCACCGGTAGCGGAGACTCGAGCGTTCGCATGTGGAACGCGGAGAACGGCGGCAACGTCCGTTCCTTCCAGGGCGCAACGGACTTCGTCTACTCGGTCAGCGCAAGCGCCGATGGCGAAATTGTCGCCAGCGGTTGCGAGGACGGCATCGTCCGCGTTTACAACGGCAAGAATGGCCAGCTCATGAAAGCCGCCCTGCCCCCGGAGGCAGAACCGAAGAAGGAAGAGCCGAAGAAGGAGTGATTGCTTTCTTTGTCGTTACCCCGAAGGGGCAGGGCTTTCAGGGTGTTCAGTATCGTTGGCGTAAGCGCGTCTCAGTTGGGTGTTTCCGGCGTTTTTGGATAGTGTACACGCACGAA
>JAKEEV010000945.1 GCA_022616395.1 Planctomycetia bacterium
ACGCCACTTCGGAGAAAAACCGCTCGATGATTTCGATCCCGTATCCGCGTTGCGACCGTTCGCCCCACGGTTCAAGGAACGTTCCGTTGTAGTGATAGTTCGGAGTGTACTTGAGTTCGCCCGGCGTGCGATTTTCCACCGTCAACTCGACGCCGCGTTTGCGCTGATGGGCGTTCCAGACCGCGTTATCGAACCGAAACTGCACTTCCTGTTCAACATAGCCGGGAAAGTTATCGGGGGTGACCCAACTGGTGTGGATGTCGAAGGCAGCCTCGCGCTGGTCGGGGTGACGATAGACCACCTGGAGTTGCACCGAGTCCCACGTCGGGCCACTAGGAGGGCCGACAAGCCCGCGCTGGCCGGTCGCGGAGATGCGATCAAGTAGCCAGTTCGGACCAAAACTGAAATCGATCAGCTTGAGGTAGTGAACCGCGACATAAGTGGCGGGGTTGCGGCCGGTGATCCACTCGGCGAACTGAGAACCGCTGATGGATTTGGGTTCGAGCAGTGAGCAATAGCCATTATTGACGTGCTTCAGGACGCCATCCTGGTAAAGCGTGCGAAGCTTCTTGTGATCGGGATCGGCAAGCTTGTGGTAGACGACCTTCGCGAGTACGCGGTGCTGGTTCGCGAGCTGGATGAGTTCATCGAGTTCCCGCAGAGACAGAACAGAGGGCTTTTCAATCAGTACGTGTTTCCCGGCGGCAATCGCAGCACCAGCGGCAGCGAAATGCCGATCATCGGGAGTCGCCACGCAAACCGTATCGACCCCGGCGGCGAGGAGTTGGGGAATGGCATTCGGACCGGCGAAGTTTTGGAAGGCGATTCGGGAACCGGTTTCTGTCTTCAGGTATCGAGCAGCGCGCGTTCCAGTCCGTGTGGCGACCGCGGCGAGTTGGACAGACACCGGGCCAGTGTGCGGAGAGAAGAGCGGATTCGCGAGTCGCGTCTCGAAGACAGGGCGGTAAGTGTCGTCGAAGATCATCCCGAAGCCGACCATCCCGCAACGCAGTCGGCGCGGGGAGAGTTGTGCGCTTTCCATCCCTTCATGGTAAGAAGCGAACCCAGCAGAATCGAGGTGGGAGAAATATAATGAACGGAAGTATACTTCAATACATAAGATACATTATCGGACGTTACGAGTGAAGCCCGAAAATCATAGTGAGTTGCCGAGATGACTCGAATGCGTCCGATAATGAGTATTATGTACTGTTTTGAATTGCCCTTCGCGGTTGGCTTCTGCAATGTCCCGTCGCTACGCCAGGACGCCAATGCGTCGGAACTTCGCGTAACGCTCCGCGAGGAGTTGGTCCACGCTCAGGGACGCGAGTTCCTTGAGTTGTCGTGAGATGTGGCTCTTGAGGGTGTTGGCCATCACACGCGGTTCTCGATGCCCGCCCCCGAGTGGCTCGGGGATGACATGATCGACAACCTTGAGTCGTTTCAGATCGGCTGCGGTCAGTCGCAAGGCGCCCGCCGCGCGCTGCTTACTGTCGTCCGTTGCGACCTTCCACAGAATCCCAGCACACCCTTCCGGGCTGATGACCGAATAGTAGGCGTGTTGAAGGATGTTCATTCGGTCGCCAACTCCGATCCCCAGCGCGCCGCCTGATCCTCCTTCACCGATGACCACGCAGACCACCGGCGTTGGCAGCCGGCTCATTTCCAGGATGCTTGTCGCGATGAGCTGAGCCTGCCCGCGTTCTTCGGCTCCGATGCCTGGGAACGCGCCGGGCGTGTCGATCAAGCACACGATTGGCAACCGAAACTTCGCTGCCAGCCGCATCTTCCCCAGAGCCTTGCGATAGCCTTCCGGGTGAGCACATCCGTAATAGCACTGCTGACGTTCGGCGAGCGTCTTTCCTTTTTGCTGACCGATGAGCATGACCTTGTGGCCATCGAGGCGGGCAAAGCCGCTGCGGATAGCCCGGTCGTCGCCGAACGCGCGATCGCCGTGTAACTCGACAAACTCATCGAACGCCATTTCGATGTAATCCATCGTTTGTGGACGGTTCGGATGGCGGGCCACCAGAATCGTTTCCCAGGCGCTGAGGTTGCTGTACTTGGCTTTCTTGAGTCCAGTTAACTTTCGGCGCGTTTCTCGGATCGCTTCGGATGCCTCTTCCGCGTCGGGGTTGGCTTCCAAGCGTGCCAGTTGCACTTCCAGTTCGTGGATCTCCTGCTCGAACGGAAGCGGTGCGGGAACCATGCGCGATCCTCATTTCGTAACTGAGTCATCACGTTCCAGCCTGAGACCACACACAATACTGGTCGATGACAACGCGATGTCACTCTTCTTCTAGTTGTTTCTCCGGCATCGACTTGTAAATCTGCTTGACCTTCCGCAACTCCATGAGCACCTCATGGAAATTCGCGGGCCGGTCCGTCTTTTTCTTCGCGATCAGGCGCAGCACAAATGCGGAGAACTCATCGGTCACATCGGAGTTGTATGCCACCAGCGGCGCGGGCTTCTCGGCGAAGTGACGACTTAGCAGATCGTTGGTCGTCATCCCTCTGTACGGCGGCCGACCGGTTGTCAGTTCGTAGAGTGTACACCCGTAACTATAAATGTCCGCGCGCCCGTCGAGAATCTCATCCCGGATTTGTTCGGGGCTCATGAAACTCGGCGTTCCCTGCGGTCGGCGCCGGCGGTGAAACCACCTGGCCATCCCCGTGGGGATCTTCTTCGAGATGGCGAAGTCGATGATCTTCGTGTCCCCGATTGAGTTGACGATGATGTTGTCGGGCTTCACGTCGCGATGGACGTAGCCCATTGCGTTCATGTAGGCCAGTCCCGTCGCGGCCTCCTTGAAGATTTTTCGCGAGTGCTGCTTGAGGAATGCGAAGTCCTTTGTCTGGAGCCGAAGTCGCAGACTCCCGGACGGGAAGAACTCCATGATGAAGTGTGGCGTCTCCTGCGATCGGCTTACCTTGACGATGCGGATCACGTTTTGGTGTCTCAGATGTTCGCCGACCTCGGCCTCGTTGAACAACCCCCGCCGCATCTCCGGTTTCTCCGCGGCTTCCGGCAGAAGCAATTTCATCGCGAAGTGGCGGTTACTTTTGATCTCCACGACCTCGAACACCTGTGACGTCTGCCCAGGATGGAGCAGTGTTCGGAGGCGGTAACCGTTGATGACTTCATTGACTTCGGCCATAAATCCTCACCAGTATTCTTCAAAGTGGACATTTCCCTTGAACTTGGTTGCTGCGACATCGGCCCGGAATCCACGCCCTTCCAGCACTTCGATCACGCCTACCGGTTGTGGATAGGTGGTTGCTCCCGTTTCGCGGTCCCGGATGGGCACGCCAATCATCTTCGGGTTGCCGCACAGGAACACATGCGTCTTCGCCGGGTCGAGTGGAGCACCGAGTTGGTCTTCGAGTTCGCCGCTTGTGATCAAATCCTGAATGTACACCTTCTTCGCGATTCCTGGTTCGCGTGTGGCCAGCGGCAGATAGGTGTAGTTTGGGAACTGCTTCATGAGTGCCTGGTGTGTTTCAACATACCCCAGGTCGCGCAGGTACCGAACACAGCACGCATTGAGAATCTTCCCCGTGTGCCCCTTTCTGAGTAACTCCCAGAGCATGTAGTTGTGAGGAGCTTCTCCTGTCCCCGTACTCAAAAACACCACGCTATCACCCGGCTTGACCGGATCGAGCGTGAAGTGCCCGGTGATGCGCTCACCGAGTTGGATGCGGTCGCCCTGACTCATGGCGAAGAGGCGCGGGGTTAACGCAGGCACGCGGCCGTCGGGGTTCTCGCGCACCAGCACGATATAGAACTCCAGCCAGTCGTTTTCCTCCAGCTTCATTAACCGGCCCGGCTCGGAGTAGATCGAGCAACTGATTGAGTACGCCCGGCGGACGACTTTCGTCTCATCACCTGCGGCGAGACTCTCAAGTTGACAACCCTCCGTGCGCCGTTCCCAGTAACCCAGTCCGAGTGTGCCGTACTGCCCCGGTTGATGAACGGGCCGCGGGAAGTCCGGCTTCACCCGCATGATCATGAGATCGGGGTTCACGAGCTTGATCGAGATGGCGGTAGCATTGTACCGCCGGTGCCGGAGTTCGGCGATTTCCTCGGCTGTCATGGGCAACGTTCCTGGAGAGGTCAGGACAGCATAAACACCGCACCCCCGCCGGTCAGCCGCGGGGGTGCGAGTGGCTGAAGGAATTATACAACACAACTCCCGCACTCCATCAGCCGAGCTTGCCCGCGGATTGCTTCAGGAACGCCACGCACTTCTTCACATCCGGCGAGGGATCGTTCGGGTTGGCTTCATACTCGATCGCGATGTGTCCGGTGAACTTCACCGCCTTGAGCGCTTTGAGCACAGCGGGGATGTCGAGCCGGCCTTCGGGCGAGCCGAACACAACGTCAGTTTTCTTCTTGTTGTCGTGGTCTTTGAGATGCATCGCGAAATTGCGTTCACCCATCACCTTCACTTGCTCCGCGGGGTCGAGCCTCTCGCCGAGTTGGTCCATGCGGATCAGGTGGCCGGTATCGAGACACGTGCCGATGAGCTTGTGGTGATCCTTCACCGCCTTGAGGATGATTTCGGCCGACCACCAGCGGTGCCTCCCCTTCCCCGACGGTCCGTGCGGGTGAATCGCGATGGCGATCTTGTACTCCTCGCAGAGTTTATCGAGACTCTCGAAGGTTTTCTCGAAGCTGCCAGTCTTGTCAGGGGCAGGATCAGCGCTGAGATACTTGATGCCGAGCGCTTTGCCGAACTCGAAGAGCTTCTTGTTCGCGTCGTGATTATCACTGAAGCCAGAGACCCCGAAGCCCATCGGTGTGACATCGTACTCTTTGCACAACTTTAGAATGGCTTTGAGCGCGTCCGGGCTGCTGTTGGGCGGAATGTGCTTCGAGTAGAACTCCGCGCTCTTCAGTCCGAGTTCCTTTGTGCGCTTGAGAGCCTGTTCCAGTTCAAAGTTACGGAACGTGTAGCTCTGCACGCCGACCGAGAAGCCCGCGAAGTCATCCGCGGCACTCGCGGGGCGTGTTGCAACAAGACCCGCGGCCGTTGCGGCAGTCGCGGCCAGGAACGCGCGGCGATCGATGGTGTGTGGAGTCATGTCAGGCAGCTCCTTGTGATGCGAGGTGTGTGGATTGTGACCGCAGTGAGTGTGGAATGCCAGTGGGAGAGTGAAAAAACGATCCAGCGCAAAGTAGTAGACACACTCCGTGTGCCGTTCTTCTGTAGCTGGCCTCTGTGAGGCCGGTCCGGGGTCGCAGACCCCGGCTACAGGAAGACCAGTGGACGGCACACGGCGTGTGCCTACTACTTTAAAAAACACCCCGGCCCGCGCTGGTTGGGCGGCGCGGGCCGGGTGGGGCGATCATTTTCGTTCGAGCTTACTTCTTCGAGAACAGTTCCTCGATCTCGGCGTCGGTCATCTTCTCCTTGCCGTCGTTCTGATCAATCACCAGAGCTGTGCCGCTCGGAGTGATCCACACGACGAAGTTTCCGAGCCGGTAGACATCCTTCATCTGAGGCTGCTTGTCGAGGATGCGGAAATAGGCATCGCTCTGGGCCTTCACCGTGATGGACTTGGTGTCGGCCTTGTAAGCGTCGTCGATCCAGACTCCTCCGACTTCCAGACAGTTGCGTCCACCCACGTTGCGGTTGGCGGTGAGGCACACGCGATCCTGGTTGCGAAGTCCATTGGCCGCGATCGACAGGTCAACACCGATCTGGCCCGTTTGATAGCCGGCCTTCCCGCCCTTGAACTTGGTGTTCGAATCGTCCCAGAGCTTCTTCTGCTCCGCGAAGCGTTTCAGGTCTTCGGTGATCTTCGCGCGGAGCTTGGGATCCTTCTCGGTCTTCAACTGGTCAAGCGCTTCCTTGATCTGCTTCTCGGTGATCCCTCCGCGATTGCCTCCGAGCATCTTCCCGTCGCCCTTGTCGCCTGCCTGGTTCTTGGCGAAGTCCTCGACGCGCATCGGCTTGCCGCTCGGTCCAGTCGGTTCGAGAGCCGGAGGAGCAGTTGGGGCCACACCGCCCTGACCCATTGGGAGTCCACCGGGAATCGGTGCGGGCACGACAGGCGGAGGAGGAAGTTTCGGGTCGCCGGGCCGCTTCGTTGGGGGAACAACCGGCATGGCGGCATCGGGCACCACGAGATAACTCGTGTAGGGAGTCGCGATGCCATACCGCTTGGCAAGGGCAACCACTTCGTCAATGAGTTCCTTCTTCTCTCCGTTGATGCGAATCTGATCGAGCAGGAACCCGACCTTCCTGCGCGCCCAGAGCGGCTCAACGAAGTCCTTGCCGGTGTTGCTCTCGGTCTTCGCGGGGAAGTTCAGCTCGTAGACAAACTCCTGCTTTTCCTTCCCCACCATGCCCGTGAGCTTGATAACCGAGTGCCCGCTGCCGGTGTATCGGCCGATCACGACGAGTTGCGTCCCCTGGAACAGGTCGGGCAACTTCGGCGGGTAAATCTCGTGAAGGCGGATGTTGTCGCCTGTCGCGATCTTCACATCGGTCAGAACCGGGTTGCTGATCTTCGCGTAGAGGCTCGCGACCTTCGTCTCGATGTCTTCTGCTTCACGCACATAGCTGCTGACGGCTCGCGTGGAGTCCGCGAGCTGGTCGAGCATCGCGGCGTTCACATCATCGCCGACGCCGAAGGTGAAGATTCGCGTGTTGCCGCTATTCTTGTCGAGCACCTTCTTCACGATCACGTCCGGTTTCGTCTCGTCCACGGTGGGCTGACCGTCGGTGAAGAAGACCACCGTGTACGGCCGGTTCGGATCGTTTGGCCGCATGGTGAGGGCTTCATCCAGCGCGGGCCAGATGGCAGTGCCTCCGCTGGGCTTCAACCCATCAACCCACTTGGTCGCGGCTTCGACGTAGTCCTTGTTCGCTTCAACGAGCTTGTCGCGGAAGGGCACCACGCCGGTTGAGAACTTGATGACGTTGAAACGGTCTTCGGGCTTCAGTTGCGACAGGCAATACTTCAGAGCCTTCCGAGCCTGCTGCATCTTGATGTCCGACATGCTGCTCGACGTATCGAGCACCAGTACCAAATCACGCGGAACGCGTTTCTTCTCGGCTTCGATTTGCGGCGAAACCAGGAACATGAAGTAGCCGTCTTCGGTGGTGATCGGCTTGTACACGAGCGGCGTGAGGCCGATGTCCTTGTCTCCGAAGCCGTAATAGAGGGTGAAGTCCTTGTCGAGCAACGCCTGATTGCGCTCGAAGGTGACGTTCACTTCCTTGTCGCTTTTGCGCGTGGTGGTGATCGCGTGCGTGGGGCTGTACACGTTCTGCACCGCGTGACGCGACTTGATGGTGAGGTTTACCGAGAACTCTTCGAGCGTCCGCGTGGCCTTCCCGTCGGTCTTGAGCGGATAGGTGTACTCGATGACGTTCCCATCCTTCGGTGCAACGAACTTGTAGCTGATCTTGATCTTCTGATCGCCCTTGGGCGGGATCGGAAACACGCTCAACCTCATGAGGCTGTGGCCGAGGTATTCGAGCAGTCCGGGGTCTTGCGTCCTGCGGACGATGTCCGTGTAAACTTGCTTGGCGTGTTTGGCGTCGAGCAACTCGCCGCCCATTTCCTTGCCATCAACCCACATGGTGAACTTGTCGACGGTGGCCCCTTTGGGCACCGGGAACAGGTAGGTGACTTCGAGGTTGCGGGCGGTGTGATTCCTGAAGGTTTGCTCGACGGTTGTGGTCGCGGCCTGCTCGTCGATGACCACATTCACCTTGTGGTTGACCATCGCGAGCGGCGGGAGCTTCTTGTCTTCGGGGATGAGCAGCCCGGCCGCTGAAGCTGGACCGGCACTGGCGAGGGCGACCACGAACACGGGGAGAGCGTATCGCAGGAACCGCATGACGAACCCTCCAACAGGTGAACAGCTCGGCGTCAGCCGATGCGACTGTCATTATGACGAAGACTGTGGGAAAAGCGATTGGTTCTGAGCGAGGCTGTTACGAAGGGGTTACCCGTTGTGGGTTGTGGATGGAACAAGCGAACCGCTGTAGAGTTCGGGGTGTCTGTTGTGAGTTTCTGACATCTCCGAGGTTGAAGAATGCACGTCGCAACGCTGATGCTCTCAAAGCCGATCCACTGGGTGATTGCCGCATCCGACCCCCAACTGATCCCGCTGCGAAATCGTCCGGGTTGGTCAGTGGTTCACCCACTCACACCGTCGGAATTTTGGCCCGACGAGTATCGCGGGAGATACACGTTTCCAACTGGTGATGGGCGGTTATTCGTTGATTGCGCGATACTCCGTTGCGTCATCCCTGATGATGAAGCGCAGCACGGCGCGAGGAACGAGAAGGTCTTGGCTGAATTGGCGCAACTTCTCAGCGAGCTGAGGCACATCAGCCGACAAGCTACGCTACCGCGCGGCGAGCAGCGGAGTATCTACTCGATTCCTGACTACGACGATCTTCCGCCGGTCGAATTTGGCGAGCCGTATTATGGAGAAGTCTATTTCCATGACTTTCGCATTGACACCGCTCTGACAGTGGAGATGGTCTCACGCGCCGGAGAATTGCCTCCCAAATTCGAGCCACCAATCTACGAAGGCGTCCTTCTTGACGCGTTCAAAGCTGTGATCGAGAGTGATTTCCGAACGGCATTGCTCTACGCAGCCCTCGCCATCGAAGTTGTGGCCGGGACGATACTTGACCAACAGCACAAGGCCCAACTCAGTGCCTGCCCGATTCCGCCACACATTCGGGCAATCCGATCGGAGGCAGGCGACTCCGCTGGCGAACTCGAAGACCCCGTGTACAAGCACCTACGGAAGAACGGGCGGTTTGAAAACCTCCTCCACGAGTTGCCACTCTACGTCATGCAGAAGTCGCTGAAACTGGAGCACCCGAGCGTCTTCGAGCAAGCCCGAAAAGCGTACCAGACGCGGAATTCGTTGGCCCATCTTGGTGAGCCGAGGAAAGACCGGGAACTCTTCACGGCTGACCTTTATGGGGTAGTTGATGCTCAAGAGCGCGACTGCGGTGTTTGTGTGGTGCGGAATCACAGGAAAATGGTCGATCCCCTTCGAGCGCGGTGTGGATGAGTGGCGAGCAAAGACAGCAGGGAAACAGAAACGATAGCGCGGTCGGGGTCTCCGTTCTCGTCGAGCCAGTCGGCATACACCAAGCGCGGGGTGTCGTCCTCCGCGTTCACGATGACCGCCGATTCCAGCGCCGGGTTGATCGGGTAAGTTGGCAACGCGGGCTTTGAGGGAGGTTTCTTCGCCATCGCGTTGCTCACCGGGGGACATGCGCTCTTTGCCGCGATTGTGTCGAATGGACCGAGACTTCGCAAGCAGAAGCGGAATTGGTTTTTAGCCCCGGATGGGGCGAGAGATGGTAGCCCAGGGTGAAGCGAGGCTTTGCGAGCGAAACCCTGGGAATGCGGGGAGAAGGAACTCGAAGCCCCGGAGGGGCGACAGAACCTTGCGGTTGGACACCCAAGGGTTCTGTCGCCCCTTCGGGGCTTCGTTTCTTTCCTGATCGATTCCAGGGGTTGCGCTTCGCTTCGCTCGCTCACCCCTGGCTACCATCTCACGCCCCATCCGGGGCTGAAAACGAAGCGGGTGTAAACACCAAACCTCGATTCTCAACTGGCTACCATCTCACGCCCCATCCGGAGCTGAAAACACACAGATCCAGAGACGACCGTTGGGAGCGTAAGCTTCGCTCCCTGACGGTCGCGGCTCCGTTTTCGTTCCGATTTAGCCCGCGAGTTGGCGGATGATGATGATCGCGGGGACGGCGTTGGGCTTGCGGTCTCCGCGCTTGTCGAGGAAGGACTTGAGTTCCTTCGACATCGCGGGGTTGGTGCGCGGAATGCCCGGCTGAATGGTTTGCCACGTGAGGAGCACCGCGGGCTTCTCGCCGGGCTTTGCCGGAGGAGCGGAGACGGTCTTCACCACCGAGTCGATTGTCCCGGCACTGATCGGCTTCGGATCGCCTCTATCGGTCTTGTCGCCCTTGTCGGTGCCCTGCCCCGTTCCGGTCGGACCAACAGCAGGGCGTTTGAAGAGACCGGGGTCTGTGCCGAGAACGGCCTTCAATTCACGCTCATCGGCACCAACCACCGGAGTCGCGTGTAGCGAGTCATACACGCGAGGAGAGAACTTCGCGTCTTCCAAGCTCAACTTCGCAAAGAGCGCGGCCAATTCTGGTCCCGTCAGGCTGTCGGTGTAAATCACCACCGCCGTCACCTGACGCTTCTTGAGTTTGTCCATCGTCGTTGCGTCAGAAAACATCGTCAGTCCGCTGGCCTTCGCCGCGTTCTGGAACACACCCACTCCGCGGCCGGTGTCTCGCACGAACAGGTCGATGCGATACGCTGGGTCGTGTCCGAGTTCGTCGATCAACTCCTGTCGCACGTCTTCGCGGGTGATGTCCGCGACCGGACGCAGGAACGGAATCCGCACTTGCACCAGATCGAAAGGCGGCAACGGCGGGCGAATCGGTGACGCGTGGAACTGACTCGTCGCGGGTCGCGGTTCGGGAGCAATGGCAACCGCTTCCGGCACCACCGGACGAGGAGGAGGAACAGGAGGAACAGGCGATCCATCACGAACCACTGCGCCGGGGTCTGGGAGGCCAATTGGAGCGCTTGGCGTTCGGTCGTGATCGGCTGGCAGCCAGTTCGCCCACTTCCCGTCCCCATTTTCGGAGTCGGGCTTCGGACGATTGGCGCTTGAACCCGTCTGGCTGAAGAACGCGAACGAACCCACCGTCACGCACAACAGCACACTCGCGGCGACCGCCACGGGAGCCCACTTCGCAACTCGCTCGCGGAAGGGAAGTGTTGCGGGTTGCGCGGGAGAAACAGGTTGGCTCACTTGTGCCGGTTGAGTTGGCCTTGCGGTGAGTTTTGGTCGAGGAGCAGGAGTCGCGGAGGCGATGCGGGCCATCACCTTGGCTTTGAGATCAACCGGAGGAGCAACAGGAGTCAGATTCCGAACGCGGACGCTGTCGGCCTTGAGTTTGATGTAAAGCGCGCGGGCTTCGGGTGAACTGTCGAGCAGTCGACGGAACGCGCTCGCCTCGGTGGGGGAGAGTTCTCCATCCACGGCGGCGGTAATCAGAGGGAGTTGGTCGGCGGGTATCATGTCTGGGCTTCAATCCACCCGGCGACGGGCCGGGCGTGTTTGCGGGGCTTGCGGCTCCTGTTGTGGTTCCTGTTTCGGCTCCGGTTTCACTTCCTGCTTCATCTCAGCGGGTTCAGGGGCGCTCGCTTGCTCTTCGGGTAATTCGGCTGGCAACGCTGCCCGTTCGTCTGCCGGAACCAACAAATCGCGAAGTTCCAGTCTGGCTCGGTGCAATCGACTGCGGATCGTTCCCAATGGCACTCCCAAAACCTCAGCAATCTCCTCGTACTTCATCCCTTCCAGGTCTTTGAGGATCAGCACTTCGCGGTGTTCCTCAGAGAGCCTCGCAATAGCCCATCGCAACTGGCGTTCGTCTTC
>JAKEEV010000946.1 GCA_022616395.1 Planctomycetia bacterium
GCGTTTGAAAGCGATACTCCGGCCGGACACAAATACCTGTGTTCCAGATGACGAACACATTGACTCAACTCGGCCGACGGGGGTTGGTCGGTCAGCACGAGGATTCGCCGGCCGAGTAGCGGCAGCGGTCGATGCGCGGAAGACTCCTGGCGCGCCCAGATCGGAGCGGTTAACAACAGCGGTGCCTTGAGCAACTCCGCTACATCGTCCGGAAGGTCATCCGCGGGCGGTTGGTGTCGTGTGACGGTGAGCCGCTGACTCTTTCGGCCGTCCGGGCTTCGCCATTCGATCACTGTCTCGGTTTGTCTGTCCGCAGGGGCGTTCAGCGCGACCGCCAGTTCCACGGCCCCCTCAGCGCCCATCAGACAGACGGGGGAGCGACTCCCGGCCATCAGCACAGACACTCCGGCGCTTTCGGCAGAAGACGAGAGGAAAGCTTGGACTGGGAGTTTCAGTTCGCGCGCGGTGGTTACAGATGTTAGGGCCAGCACGATTGCCGCGTCCCCGCTCGGGCGCGTCTCGGCCTGGCGGCGAGCGCGAAGGAGCACATCGACATCGGGACCAGCGCTGCTACTGACGGCCCCAGCCAGCACGAACTTGCAATCGCCGAAGCGAAGCACTTGACTCGCCTCGGCCAGCGCTTCAAACAGCGCCGACCGCTCCGCGTCGAGGACCATGTTCGGCCCGCCGAGGTTGAAGGCGTTGGCGATGCGCCCGGCGATCACGTTGGGCATCAATCCGGGGAGTGTGTAAGGGCCAGAGGGGAGCAGGCGCTGAATCGCTGCGAGGAGTTGATCGCGCACAGAGGCGAACGCTTCGTCTGATAATGGAACCGAACCGCGCGTCTCATTGAGCCGCCGGCAGAGGAAGTCGTGATGAACGCGCAGAGCCGCGTCGATTCCGCGCCGGGTCTGCCCTTCAAATCCGAGAATCACTCCCGCTTCGGCTCGGAGGGTTTCCCACGCGGAGGGGAGCATCGCCAGCGCCTGGTGAGCGGCCCGTAACGCCAGAACCTGCCCGCGATCCATGTGATCCGCCACATCGGGCAGGATCAGGACATTCGGGGGCAATTGCAGTTGTTCCGACAGAAGGGATTCGGAGTCGGGGAGAATCACTCCCAACCCAACGACCGCGACAGCTTCAGCAGAGGGGAGGGGAGTGGCGGGTGTGGTTGCGAACCGGCGGTGGTAGTCGCGGTTGAACTCTTCGAGGAGCAAGTGCGCGTTGGTGCCGCCGAAGCCGAAGCCGTTGACGCCCGCGCGGCGCGGAAATCCACCGTTGGCTGGCCACCTCCTCGCTTCCTTTGCAATGACAAAGGGCGAGCCTTCTAACTTCAAGCTCGGAGCGGCTGCCGAGAAATTGGGTTGAGGCGGAATGGTTCGTTCCCGCAAGGCAGCGCACAGTTTCACTACCGATGCAGCGCCTGCAAGCCACCCTGTGTGACCGATCAATCCCTTGAGGCTACCGAGTTCAATCCGTGGGTGGGGTGGCCCCCGCGAACCGAACGCCTCGCACAGCGCTTCCAGTTCAACCGCGTCTCCGACCGGTGTCGCGGTGGCGTGCGCTTCCACATACTGCACCGTCTTCGGCTCAACTCCACAGCAGGCCGAAGCGCGCTGCAAAGCAAGCAATTGTCCCTCTCGCTTCGGTTCCATCACGGAGGGGCTTTTCCCGTCGCTGGAGGTGCCGATTCCGCGCACGACGGCCAGGATCGAATCGCCCGCGGCCAGCGCGTCCGGCAACCTCTTGAGCGCAATCAGCGCAGCGCCCTCGCCGAACACGACCCCATCGGCCGTTGCGTCGAATGGCCGGCTGCCGGTGGTCGAAAGGCCCCCGAACTGAGCAAACAGGCACGTGTTGGCCAGACCGGGGGCGAAGACCCCGCCACAGATCGCCAGATCGCACTCGCCGCTTCTCAGCGCTCGCATGCCGAGGTCAATGGCGTAGATTGACGACGCACAGGCGGCATCGACGGCCAACACCTTGACCCCGTCGCCCACCACTCGCCGGACCACGGAAGAGTAACTCGGATGCGGCGCCAGTTCGCCCGCGTTGGTGAGCGACTGACCGAAGGCTGTCTCCAGAGTATCACAGAACTGCGCCTTCACATCGTCCGGTATGGTCAGGTCGCGCACCATTGCCTGCGCGCGGGCCACCATGAGCGCCCGGTCGTAGTCGAGAAGCCCATCGGCGGTGGAACCCAGGACGACGTGGATACGCGATGGCGATGGAAGTGGTTTCTGGACATTCGCCAGACACTGGACTGCCGTCGCTGCAAGGAACTGTTGCGCGATTGAAAGACGAGTGAATTCGTTCGGGGAGTAGACCGGCGTGCCGGCATCGTCCGGCAGATTCCCGACCCGGCCGCACAGGAGGCTGTACGTCTTGTCGGAAGTGATCGTGCCTTGCGCCTTGAAGTCGGTTGCCAGTGTCGGGTCGATCTCGGCAAGGTCAACGATCCCGCTTGTTCCCCGAAGCAGATTGCGCCACAATTGCTCGGCATTCATCGCCCCGGGCAGAATGCTGCCGAGTGCGATAATCGCAATCGGTAATGTCGCTGCGCTGACTGGCTCGCTCGTGTCGGCAGATGACAACGGCTCCGCGTTTGTTTTCTCCCGTGGCGCGGATGACCCCTTGGCGCACGCCTCCAACACTCGCGACAGCTCACAGGAATTCTCGGAGCCGGACGCTGTCGCATGCACCGCGACTCCGGGCTGGTCGCGCAGGATCGTCCGCACCAGGTTCGTCAGTACCCGGCCAGGACCGCATTCGATGAATGTTCTTCCGCCGAGTCTGTACACGTCTTCGACTGCCTCGTGAAACGCGAACGGCTGAACGAAGTGAGACGGGAGTATTTCCGCCCAGTCCGCGGTGGAGGGGCATGGTCCGCGCCCGAGCGGCGAGTAAACGGGTAGCCTGAGCGGCTCAAACCGCAGTGTGCGCAGCGCGTCCCGGAACGGAGCAACCGCGTATCGCAGGAGGCGGGAGTGGAACGGATAGCGGCTGGCCAGGCGAATGTGAGTGAGATTGAGCGATTCGGCCACGGCCGCGAGGCGATTCAACTCTTCTAACGGGCCGGACACAACTGTCTGGTCGGGGTGGTTCACCACCGCGATGTTCAGCGAGACTGGCCCGAGCGCTTCCAGAAGCGCCCGGACGCGCTGAGTGCCGCACGCGAGCGCCAGCATCCCGCTGGGCGATCCTCGCACACTCTGAAGGGCGCGGATTCGCTGGCAGATGAGTTCAACTCCGGTGTCGAGGCTGTATGCTCCGCCGACCGCCAGGGCGGTCAGTTCGCCGGCGCTGTGGCCGAAGAGCCACGCGGGCTGTAACCCGCGACTCATCAGGTAGCGGGCCGTTAGCACGCCAGTGAGGTAGTTGCCGACCTGGGCAAGATCAGCGCAGCGGGAGAGTAGTTCTTCCATCTCTGCATCGGCGGCTGTCACGAGAAGCGAAACAGATTCGCCAAGCAAGGACCGAGCGATCTCATCGGCACGGAGAAGCGCGGAAGTGGCGTTGGGATCAACGCGGCAGACTTCGCGAAGTAACTCAGGTTTCCACGCTCCCTGACCGGGGAACATGAAGACGATATCGCTTGCGCTGCGAGCCGGTTGAGAGAGACACACTTCGGGCACGATCTTCGGCCCCGACTCGCGGGCGACCGCGACGCCCAGTTCGATGACCTCCCGGTTGAATAGCTCCTGCATCGAAGTGCCCGCGAGAACCCGGTCGCGGAAGGAGGGTGCGAAGAGCTTCTCACGCAGCGGGGCCATCGCGCGGACCAGCGTCTCGGGCGCGCTGATAATTTCGCCAGAGCGCCGCGACAGGCAAACGAGTGACTGGAAGCCGCAGGACACCGGTTTTCCATCGAACCGCACGACGCGGAAGCACATCCGCACCGACGAGGAGGTTGGCTCCTCGATTGACAGCAGGATGCCCACCCGCTCACCGACCTGCACCGGGGCGAGGTTGCGGCAGTAACCCTGTTGGGTCAGTATCAGGATGTCGTCGTGAACGGCCTTGCCGTCCGGAGATTGCTCGACCACTTCCCGGAAGAAGAAGTGTTCGCGCGCTTCGCACTGGAACTTGAAGTTCGTCAGGAAGTGGTGCGAGCCGTATGCCATGGTGTCGTCGAACAACACCCGGTACGGCATCCCGAAGAACGGCATGCGCGCCCCCTGAAGTGTGCGTCCCACTAACTGATGAAACGGCTCGTTCCTTCTCACCGGACAATCGGCTGATTGAAAAACCAACCGCAATGCTCAGGTCATCGGTCCAGGAGCGCGAGGATCAGGATCTCCAGCGCTGCGACCAGCACCGTGAGCAGTTTCGTCTCCGCGGCTTCTCGCGGATGGGGGAGACCGAACGAGTGAGTTCAGAAACGGCTTTGCGCTCAATCTTCGTCGGAAGTAGAACTGAGGTCAACACGCTCTCCGTCTCAGTCATCCCCAGTTTTTTCGCAGGCACTTCGACTGTGGGAGTCGAGATGGGGCAGTGCCGGTTTGCTCCGCCTCTCAATAGCGGGACGATTTGTGCCTAATCGCGGGCCAAATTACATGGAGCGACAGCAGTTTGTTCCAAACAACAATTATTGCACGGGGCGAGTTTGTAGTGTCTGATTTTTCGACATGCTTTGTGAGATGGTGCCGCATCCATGCAAGAAAACACTTGTCTCCCCAAATCCCAACCGTAATCATCCCCCTGTGGGTTAAATCACCACAACCCAACCCCTCCCTCAACCGAACCACGGTTGTTTTGGTTCGCTTGGACCTCGCGATAGACTCCACGACGCGCTCCACAGGATCCCTGCGCGACCGATTATCCTCTCCCATCCGAAGACAGTGCGGGCTTGTCGCCTCACAGCCCAGGGTACTCCCAAATCAGCGCGGATAGTGCTTGAGCAGTTTCGGTGTTCGCCCGTCTCAGGAGGAGTTCACTGTGTCAGCGACTTCATCCCACACGGATCGCCGCGCGTTCACGCTAATCGAGTTGCTTGTCGTGATCGCAATCATCGCCGTACTCATCGGGCTGTTGCTTCCTGCCGTTCAGAAGGTGCGAGAAGCTGCTGCGCGCGTGAACTGCTCCAATAATCTCAAGCAGATCGGCCTGGCCTTCCACAATCACCACGATCAATACCAGTTCTTCCCCACTGGCGGGTGGGACTGGAGCACGCCACCGACCTACACGAATGGAACACCCGCGGTCGGCGCTGAACAGAAAGCCGGGTGGGGTTTCCAGATTCTCCCCTTCATCGAGCAGACAGCGGTCTGGCATGGCGGGTCCGCGACCACCGACGACACCAAAGCGCTGGTCGCGATCGCCGCTCCAATCAAGACCTTTTTCTGCCCGACACGCCGAGCACCTCAGACGGTCACTTACAGTTACCCCGGTTACCTGAACGGCGCGCCTGCCGTTCATGCCCTGTGCGACTACGCGGCGAGCAACCTCGACAACACCGGAGTCGTCCGCCAAGCGAAGGTGACCCGCATCACCGACATCACCGACGGCACCTCGAACACGCTGCTCGTCGGAGACAAGAGACTGAACCTCGCCCGGCTCGGGCAGGATCAGGCCGATGACAACGAGGGGTACACCTGCGGATGGAACGAGGACACGATGCGGCTGACCAGCCAGCGCCCGCAGCCGGACTTCATCGGCGATCCGAGCTTTTACGGAGGGCGATTGTTCGGCTCGTCTCACCTCGGCCGATTCAACATCGTCCTGGCTGATGGTTCTGTCCGAAGCGTGTCGTATTCCGTCAGCCAGCCGACGTTCAAGGCGTTCGGCGAGATCGCCGATGGCCAGGTGATCAGCATCAACGACCTGTGATTGTTTCGATGGTCTGCGACTCTCCCACTCTTCGCACAACACCCTGAGCGTTCCTCTTACGAGTGAGAGCCGACATGCCTGACGGAACGGACACGTTAACCCCACTTCGCGTGCCCGCGAAGGGGACACCAGCTCCACGCAGCGCCCTGTGGTTGCCCATACCGGACCGGTCCGAACGCGCGCGAGTCAAACCAGATGGGAAATACTTCGCCCGCGACGCAAAGAGATTCCGCGCCCGCGGAGTCACTTACGGCCCATTCGAGCCGGGCGCGGAGGGTTATCAATTCCCCACCCTGGAACGAACCGCGGACGACTTCGCGGCGATGCGCACCGCCGGGGTGAACGCAATCCGCACTTACCACGTCCCGCCCGCGTGGCTGCTCGACCTGGCCGGCGACCACGGCATTCAAGTGTTTGTGGATGTACCGTGGAGGAAGCATCTGTGCTTCCTGGACAGTTCGGAAGCCCGCGCGGAGGCACGCGAAGCGGTGCGCTCCGCGGCCAAGCGCGGATGCGGGCATTCATCGCTATTCGCCTACAGCATCGGTAACGAAATCCCGACCGATGTGATTCGCTGGCACGGAGCGCGGCGAGTAGAGCGGTTCCTCGCGGAGTTGGCGGATGTGGCCCGTCAGACCGACCCGGACGGACTCGTCACCTACACCAGTTTCCCGCCAACCGAGTACCTCGATCTGTCGCCGTTGGACTTCGTCACGTTCAACGTCTATCTGCACGACCCGGAGGCGTTTCGCCGATACCTGTTTCGCCTCCAGAACGCCGTCGGCGACAAGCCGCTTGTGCTTGGCGAAATCGGGATGGACACCTTCCGGCACGGTGAAGAGAAGCAGGCGGAGTTCCTCTCAAGCCACATCCGCGAGGCTCGGTTGGCCGGTGTCGCGGGGCTGTTCGTGTTTTCGTGGACGGATGACTGGTACACCGGTGGGCACCGAATCGAGGACTGGGCGTTCGGCATCACGCATGCCGATCGTTCGCCGAAGGCGGGTTTGCATGCCGTGGCCGAGGCGTTCGCCAGCCCGCTCCGGGCATTCCTGCCGCACACGCCGCGGGCATCAGTCGTCGTCTGCACGTACAACGGCGGCCGGACGCTCGATCAGTGCCTGCGGTCGCTCCAGAACCTGAAGTACCCGGACTATGAGGTGATCGTGGTGGACGATGGCTCCACTGACGACACTCGCGAGATCCTCTCCCGCTACCCGAAGGTGAAGGCGATTCATCAGCCGAACATGGGCTTAAGCGCTGCTCGGAACGTCGGCTTGTTCGCCGCGACAGGTGAAATCGTCGCTTATACCGACTCCGACTGCTTCGCCGATCCGGACTGGCTGACGCATCTCGTCGCTCAACTTCAGCGCACCGGAGCGGCTGCAGTCGGTGGACCGAATCTGACGCCCGAAGACGGCTGGCTGGCTGCCTGTGTGGGCGCATCTCCAGGTCAGCCAACGCACGTGCTGGAAAGCGATCAGGTGGCCGAACACGTTCCCGGTTGCAACATGACGTTCCGTCGCGATGCGCTTTTGGCCATCAGCGGCTTCGATCCACTCTACCGGAAGGCGGGCGACGACGTGGACGTGTGCTGGCGGCTTCAGCAATCGGGAGAGTGGATCACATTCGCGCCGGGGGCGTTTGTCTGGCATCACCGGCGGCAAGGGCCGCGCAGCTACTTGCGTCAGCAAGCCGGGTACGGTGAAGCGGAAGCTCTGCTCCGGTTCCATCACCCGGACCGGTTCAACGCTCGCGGCGAGGGGAAGTGGCGCGGAATGCTCTACGGATCAGCTCTCCAGGGTTTGCGATTCGGTCGTCCGCTTGTTCATCGAGGAGTGTTCGGGGCGGGACTATTCCAGTGCGCTTATCAGCCCAACTCAGCACACTGGGCAATGCTTCCATCGACTTTGGAATGGCACGCGATTGCCGGCGTGGTGGCCGCGCTCGGAGCGATCTGGTTGCCGCTGTTGTTCGTTGCAGTCGGGATGATTGCGCTCTCGGTGTTGATCGCGATTCTTCAGGCGGCTCAGGCGAAGTTACCCTCAGCACACGATGGGTTCCTGATGCGTGTCGTGGTCGCTGCTCTCTGTTACGCTCAACCTCTGGTCCGCTCGTGGAAGCGCTACCGGACGCGGTTCTTCCACCCGTGCGTGATCGTTCCCGACGCGGAACTGGTCCCGACGGCCGATCAGCGGCTTCCGCTGACCGGCGTGCGCGTGATCGAATACTGGTCCGAGAAGTGGCAGGACCGCACCGAGTTGCTTAACGCGGTCTGCGCGTACCTCACGCGCCGACGATGGGCGAAGGTACTCGATAGCGGGTGGGAGGCGTGGGACTTGATCGTTTATTGCAATTCGTGGGCTGGGATTCGAGTCACCACAGTGCAGGAAGATCACGGGAGCGGTCGGCGGCTGATCCGCGCGCGGTTCAGCATGCGGTTGCGCACGTCCGCGAAGATTGCCGTTGGGCTGGGATTGGTCGCAGCAGGGACGCTGGGTGCCGCGCTTGGTGTAGCGGTTGGTGTCGGCATTGCAGGAGGCGTGTTGGCCGCGACCGCTCTGGCGTGGGGATGGGCGGCCCGCCGGGCGGCTCGCGCTGTGGCCGTGTTTGATTCTGCTGCGAAGGAGATCGGACTGGTGCTCTGCGATTCCGCGAAGGCGAGGACGGAGTGATGAACGCCCCGCGCGCGACTCGATCCGTCTTCCTGCGAGTGCTCCGCGAGGCCCGGCCCTACCGCTGGCACATCGCGGGGTTGCTGTCGCTTGGCCTTCTCGCAGCGCCACTCGGTCTTCTCGCGGCGGTTCCGCTGAAGATCGCAGTGGATAGCGTGCTCGGCTCGTATCCGCTCCCTCGCGCGCTTGCAACTCTCTTACCAGAAGGCACCGAGCGCGTATCGGCAGTTGCTCTGGCCGCGGTCGCGGGGTTGCTGGTGTTGATCGCGGTCACCGTGCAAGCGCTGAACTTCGCATCAGCTCTCCTTCGCACGTACACCGGCGAGAAGCTGGTGCTTGCCTTCCGCGCGCGCCTCTTCCGACACTCGCAGAGGCTCTCGCTCGCCTATCACGACACGCGCGGCGCGGCAGATTCCGCTTACCGCATTCAGTGGGACGCTCCGTGCGTGCAGTGGATCATCGTGGACGGGCTTGTTCCTCTGGTCTCGGCGGCCTGCACTCTTGCGCTGATGTTCGCGGTTGTGGTACGGCTCGACTGGCAACTCGCCATCGTCGCGGCCGCGGTGTGCCCGCTGTTGTTCGCGATCACTCGCCACTTCCGCCGCCGACTGCGCGAGCGGTCGCATGAGGTGAAGGAGCGAGACAGTTCCGTGCTGTCGCTCGTGCAGGAAGTGCTCGCGGGGCTTCGCGTGGTGAAGGCATTCGGCCAGGAAGACCGCGAGAGCGGCCGGTTCGTCGGTCGCGCGCAAGATGGTCTGCGCGCTCGGCTGCGACTTGCAGTGATCGAGAGCGCGTTTGCCGCGCTCGTCGCGCTGACATTCGCTACAGGGATGGGAGCGGTGCTGTTCGTGGGCGTGAGGCACGTACAAGCCGGTACGCTCACGCTCGGCGAGTTGCTTCTTATTGTCACTTATCTCGTGCAGGTGTACGCCCCGCTTGAGACTATCAGCAAGAAGGTGGGCGACCTGCAAGCGTCGCTTGCGAGCGCGGAGCGGGCGTTCGCGGTGCTGGATGAGGAACCGGAAGTCGTCGAGCGCGCGGATGCGCGGCCCCTGGAGCGAGCAACAGGCGCTATCGAGTTCGCGGGCGTATCATTCGAGTACACGAAGGGCCGCTCGGTACTCGATGGAATCTCGTTCTTGGTTCCTGCCGGCTCACGCGTCGGGATCGCGGGCACCACCGGAGCCGGAAAAACCACACTCATCAGCCTGCTGACGCGGCTCTACGACCCAATCGCGGGCCGGATCGCGCTCGACGGGACCGACCTGCGTGATATCCGGTTGGCCGATTTGCGAAATCAGTTCGCCATTGTGCTTCAAGAGCCTGTGCTGTTCTCCGCCAGCATCTCAGAGAACATCGCCTACGCTCGGCCAGAGGCAACGACGGAGGAAATCATCGCGGCGGCGAAGGCGGCGAACATTCACGATGTCATCATGCAACTTCCTCGGGGATACGACACGCAAGTGGGCGAGCGCGGGATGCAACTCTCCGGAGGCGAGCGGCAACGGGTGTCTCTTGCGCGGGCATTCCTGAAGGACGCGCCGCTCTTGATCCTTGACGAGCCGACGAGTTCCGTGGATGTCGCGACCGAGTCAGCCATCCTGGAGGCGCTTGATCGACTCATGCGCGGCCGAACGACGTTCATCATCGCTCACCGGCTCGGCACACTGGAAGGCTGCGACGTGCGGCTGCGGCTGGAACGGGGCCGACTGGTTCGCGAAAGCACGCTGCAACTCGAACCACAGGGGGCGACGTGAAGGCGGTCGTCACCGGGATGATCGCGGCTTACCCTGTCGGCGGGGTGGTGTGGGACTATGGTCAGTATCTGCTCGGCCTGGAGCGATTCGGTTTCGAGGTGTTCTACCTGGAGGATTCTGGCGAACCGACTTACGACCCGGACCGCCGCGTTTACGACCAAGACTGTTCCTATGGTGTTGCGTTTCTCGCGCGCGAACTGAGCGAACTCTCGCCCGGTCTGGAACGCCGGTGGCATTTCCGCACTCCAGACGGTCGCACCGCCGGGATGAGCGCAGCGGAGTTCGAGAAGGTGGTCGCCAGTGCCGAGTTGTTCCTGAACGTCTCCGGCGGGTGTCTGCTTCGTGATGCGTACATGGTCTGTCCGCGAAAAGTGCTGATCGACACCGATCCCGGCCGGAATCACTTTGTGAACTTCCCGCGCGAGGACGCGGGCCGCGGCTGGCCGGGAACGCACGGCTTCCGCGGACACGACCACTTCTTCACCTTCGCTGAGCGACTGGGAAAGCCCGACTGCCCACTGCCGGACTTCGGTCTGACGTGGCATCCGACGCGCCCGCTGGTCGTACTCGACTGCTGGGAACCCGAACCGCCTGGCGAGCAGTGGACGACCGTGATGGGCTGGGACAACTTCCGCAAGCCACTGGAATACAATGGTCGGCAGTATCGCGGAAAGGAGCCGGAATTCGAGGGCGTCGAGGAACTCCCAGCGCGTGTCAGCGCGCCTCTGGAAGTCGCGTGCGGTGGCGATCCGCCCGCCATGCGGTGGCGCGGACGCGGATGGTCGGTGATTGACTCGCACGCGATCTCGCGCACAGTCGCGGACTACCGACACTACGTGCAGCGGTCTCGTGGCGAGTTTGGCGTGGCGAAGAACGTCTATTCCGCGACCCGGTGCGGGTGGTTCAGTTGTCGAACCATCTGCTATCTCGCCGCAGGCCGTCCGGCGGTGGTTCAGGACACCGGGTTCGCCGAGTTCATCCCTACGGGAAGCGGGCTGTTCGCGTTCTCGGATGTCGAGGGTGCCGCGGCCGGACTTACAGCGGTGGAAGCGAACTACCCGGCACATCAGGAAGCTGCCCGCGACATCGCGAAACGATATTTCGCCTCGGATGTGGTGCTGAAGGACATGCTTCAAAGAATTGGGCTGGGCTGAACCATGGACGAGAGCGAACTAACCGGCGACTGGGATTACCGCACGCTGCCTCAGAATGTGGTGGTGGGGATAGGGTGTTTTCTCGAACGCAAGGACAGCTTCAAGCGATTTCGCAGCACGCGTCAACCGGGGCTAATTCTCGGAGATCGCGTGAAGGTCTACACGTGGAGTGCCTTCTCCGTGGAGCCAACCGGTCGCGTTGTGATTGGGAATGACAGCACGCTCGTGGGCGCGGTGTTCATGTGCGCTGGAGACATCACGATCGGGGAGCGCGTGATTGTTTCGTACAACGTGACGATTGCAGACTGCGACTTTCACCCGCGTGACCCGGACGAACGCATCCGTGACGCCATCGCCAACGCGCCGGAGGGAGACAGGAGTCACCGCCCGCCGCTCGTGTCGCGCCCGGTGGTGATCGAAGACGACGCGTGGATCGGGATCGGGGCGATCATCTTGAAGGGCGTGACCATCGGCCGCGGAGCGCGCATCGGAGCTGGTGCGGTTGTGACAGGCGATGTGCCCGCTGGTATGTGGGTCGCGGGCAACCCAGCGCGTCCCGTCGAGCGGGAGACGTGGCTCGATGGCTGAAGGTGTGACACTGCCGCACGACTGGTTCCCCCGACCGCTGCC
>JAKEEV010000947.1 GCA_022616395.1 Planctomycetia bacterium
TGTGTTGGTTCAGCGTGAAATGGAATTGATCGGGGCGGGGGTTTGTGAAACCCCGCGATCATTGTAGTGACACCGCGTTACGGGTTCCTCTTCTCTGTTCCGGTTTCATGGTTCAGCATCGGCAGTTCGATCCCCAATCGTCCGCACAGGTCGAGGGCCGCGTCGTAAGGTGTCTGCTGCGTCGCCTTGGCCCACAACTCCAACGCGTTGCCTGACTGACCACACTTGAAGCAGTGGAACACATTCTTCTGGCCATTGGCACTGAAGCACCGAGCCGTGCCACGCGTGCTACCGTGCAACGGACACGATCCACGATGCTGTGACTTCGTGGCCTCGATGCCGAGCAACTTCAAAACTGCACCGATGCCGATGCGTGATTTCACCGCCGCGAAGTCGATCGTTGGCCGAACAGTGACAACGCGTTGACACTCAACGCTTGTATCGGTGCCAACGCGTTGTCGTAGTTGTGCCCGATGCTCCCTCGCTTCCGCCAACTTTCGATCACGCGCTGCGAAGATCGCTTCGTCGCGGCCTTCGAGTTTGTCCTGGGGCGTGATGTAGCCGATCGCCGAGTGCAGCCGCACCGTGTTGTAGTGCGTGACGTAATCGGCCACGATCCGCCGAGCATCCTCCAGCGACAACGGCACACTCACCCGGATGCTCTCGCCCTTGAGCGTCTTGTGCCAGCGTTCGATCTTGCCGTTGGACTGCGGGTAGTACGGCGAAGTCTTCACGTGCGTCATCCCCGCCAGGCGGATGAACTCCTTGAAGTCCTTGGCCAAAAACTGCGGACCGTTGTCCGAGATGATCCGCGGGGTGACACCAGGATGAGCTTCGCGTGCGCGTTGCAGAATCACCTCGATGTCGGATTCCTCCATTTTCTCGCGGATTTCGTGGTGAACGATCGCGCGGCTGTAACCATCGAGAACGGAGCAAAGGAAGTAGAAGGTGCCGGCGATGTTGAGGTAACTGACATCCACGTGCCAGTGCGCGTGCGCCGCGAGTGGCTGCACGAAGCCGGTACCCTTCTTCGTGGGCAGAGGAGAAGAACCGGCCAGCAGGTGGGCGGCTTTGAGGACGCGATAGACGCTGGTGGGACTGCACGCCACCACATCGGCATCGAGCATCATGAAGGTGAGCCGTCGATAACCTTCCAGCGGATGGACGCGAGCGAAGTTGCGGATGCGTTCTTTCTCGTCGTCGGTCAGCCAGTGGTCGCGTGGAACCAAGGAGTTGTGTTCGTTGACTTTGCCGAAGCGTTTGATCCAGTCGTGGTACTTGCTGGTGGTGATCCCCACCCAACGAAGCAAGAGTGACACGCTGATGTCACTCTTGGTAGCCCAGTTGCGGACGTAATCGACGATGGCATCGCGTGTGTCGTGCGGCACCCACGCAGCGGTTAGCTTTCCCCAAGACTTTTTTTAAGCGTGGTGTGCGCTTCGAGCAGTTCGGCGACGACCTCGTTTTTGCGAATGAGTTTGGCTTCGAGTTGCTCGATCTTTTTGTCTTTGGCGTCGGCTTGGGCTTTGGGTTTGGCGTGGGCCTCGAATGCGGCGGTGCCGTTCTCGAAGAAGACCTTGAGCCAGTTGTAGAAGGTGTTGACGTGGATCTTGTACTCGTCGCACAGATCCGAGACCGGCACCTTCTCGCAGAGGTGCTTCTTGAGAATGGCGACCTTCTCTGCTGCCGAAAACACGCGCGGCTTGGACATACAAACCTCCCTTCGGGATTAATGTACGCCCCAACCGCATTCTTCCATTTCCGACTGAACCAAAACA
>JAKEEV010000012.1 GCA_022616395.1 Planctomycetia bacterium
CCATCGCCCGCGACCGGCGACGCGGAGAATGCGCCCTTGAGCCGTTCCTTGTAAAGTGACTTGCCGGTCTTCGCATCGGCGCAGGTGACCAAACCCTGACCGTTGGTCGCGTAAATCTTCCCGGCGAACACCAGCGGAGACGACATGCCCGGCTGTACGTTCTTCGTCTTGAGCACCGGTTCGCCGACTGGTCCCTTGTCGCCAAGTTTCAACGCGGTGATGCCCGCCAGCGGCAAGTAGAGCGTGTCTCCATCGAGAACGGAAGTGGGGATCGATCCGCGACTGAGCTTGTAGTCCCAGCGCTTCTCGCCGTTGGCAGCGTCGTAAGCGGTCAGTCCGCTCGGTGAATCGAAGAGCACTTCCGTGGTGTTCCCCACGGTGCGAACGACGGGTGTAACCCAGTTGATGTCGCGCTTCCGCTCAACCTTCCACACGTTCTTGCCGTACTTGGTATCGACCGCCGCGAGGAACGAATCGCCGACGTTATCCATCGGCACAATGAGCCGATCTTTTACTAACACAGGCGAAGCGGCCATTCCGACTTGATTGGTGATTGTCGGGTAATCGCCCGTGAGCGAGCGATACCAGCGCAGCGTCCCGTCCACGTCGAAGCAAGCGAGGTCGCCCGTTGCGAAGAGCGCGTAGACTCCGGTTTCATCCGCGACCGGAGTCGGAGCGGCCATACACGACTTCGGATGACACGCGGTTCCACCGGTGGCTTTCAACTGTCGGTGCCAGAGTTGCTTGCCGGTGTTCGCATCAAAGCACAGCACGTGTAGCCGATCGTCGCGTGTGCCGGAACTGCACGTCACATACACGCGATTGCCAACCACCACCGGAGACGAAACTCCGCGAGCCGGCAGTTTCGCTTTCCACGCAATTCCTTTGTCCTTGCTCCATTCGGTGGGCAAGTTTTTGTCGGTGGAAACGCCGGTCGCGTTCGGTCCCTTGAACTGCGGCCAGTCGGCTGCGCGGAGGGTGAGCGCGAGGGCGAGTGTGAGTGAAAAAGCCCAGATGAAACGAATCACTTCTTCTCCTCCTTCACGTCTGGCGATTCCAGAATGAAGCCGAGCTTGATTGATTGTTCCTTGCCGTTGACCATCACTTTCTGCGTGAGAGTCAGCGGGCCGCCGGTATCGTCACAGACGCGCATCTGGAAGAACCAGTCCTGCGCCCATTCCTCCGTCTGGTTGTTCTGGCACACCTTCAGCACGATGACGTTCTCGCCCTTCTGGAGAGTGCCCTTCCCGAGGTGAGCATCGAACGGAGCACCGTGGTGATATTCATCCCGACCGAAGAGCTTCTTGCCGTTGAGGAAGATTTGCACCGACGTGATGCTCGTCACGCGAATCTCGCAGGGCGTTTCCTTCTCCGCGACAATCACCGCCAGCGCGTAAGCGACCGAGTCCTTGTGCTTGCCGAGGAACTTGTTGAGGTCGAACTTGCCGTACTTGTCGGTCGTGTTGAAGGCGGCCCACTTCAGTTCGGCGTTCTCCTTACCCTTAAACTTGCCGCGAGTGTCCTTCGCGCTTTCGGGTGGATACGCAATGCCGAAGCCTTTGCCCGCAGTGCTGTCGAACGGCCCGATGAGCGCTGCATGCGTGATAAAGCCAAAGTGTTCGCTGATGCTGACCTTCCCGCCGTTCTCCTCAATCTTCTTGGCGAGCAATTCCACCTGGTCTTTATCGCGCGTGAAGGTGAACAGCTTCTCCAGATCGGCCTTGATGGTGGGTTTGGCGAGCTTCTCAACAATCGCGAGTTGATGCGCAACTGCATCGCGACGCAACTCCGACGACTTGTCGTTGAGGAATTCGGGCAACAGGCGGTCCTTCGCAGTCGGGTCTTGCGAGAGGAGCAGTTCGTAAGCCAGTCTGCGCGCGGTCGCGGCGAACTTCGTGCTTTTGGCGAACGCTTCGAGCTTGTCGGCGGGGAGTTTTCGACCCGCGGACGTCTCGTTTTCGGCAATCGCATCGACCGCGGTGCGCAGCCAGTTGGCGGAAGTCGGGTTCGCGTCGTCGATGGCTTCGAGCGTGGGGATGAGGGCCGATCCGCCCTTACTCACGAGCGTTTTCCACGCGGGGCCAGCGTCCTCATTTCCCTTACCTTCCTTCGTGACGGCTTTCAGTGTAGTCAGGGCGCGAGTTGTCTCGTCCTCGGCGGAATGAACACCTGGAGCGAGCACAATCGCCGAGCCGAGCGCAACCGCGAATATCCATCGGCGCGCAGGGCAGTTCCATCGCTGCATGATGGTCTCCTGTGGCGAAAAACGAACTCGGATACTGTCGGGGAGAAGAGAGGGAAAGTCAATGGGAGGGGAAAGTAGGCGACTCGCGGAGCGAGTGACTTCTTCATGTAGGACAGTCATCTTGCCTGTCAGAAGCAATGACAGGCAAGATGACTGTCCTACATGCAAATGGCGACTCGCTCCGTGAGTCGCCTACTCTCAAGTCAATGGAGAGGTGTGCGCGTCAGGCCGGCTGATTCCATCTTCTTTCGCAGATCGGCGAAGTACGCGGTCATGTCTTCGGCAGATTTCACGCTTCCGCGAGAACACGAACCGCTCGAACAGCCTGACTTCTCGCCGCTTTCAGAAGAACAGGACGAACAGCCGCCACCTTGCGACCCGCAACCCGGCTTCCCGCAGCCTTCGGCTTGCTTCGGATCAACGCTGACAGGCGCGCGAGAGAGATCGAGCAGACGAACAGAGAGGTTGAAGAGAGTCGAGAGTTCTTCAAACAGAGGAGTCGCGTCGCACTCGCCCCACGCCAGTCCGTGCAGGATCAGATGATCGTCGAGCGTCAATTCCGCATCCACGAACGTCAGCGGCAATCCGCGTGCTTCCGAGGCGCTGGACGCGACCGAGAGAAATTCGGCTTCTCGCTTGGGGGCAGATTGGATCAACGCTTCGTCGGCACTCGTCGCTATGCGAAGCAGTTCGCCTTCGGTGGCAAGCGATGGAGTGAACTTCTCCTCCGGTTCGCACAACACCACGCCAAGCTCGACTCCACGCGATCCGCGCACGATGACTCGCTCTCCGCGTGCCACCGGCTCGGAGGAAGTAAACCGGCCGACGAACCCCGACCGGCCGAACTGGACTAAGCAAGAAGGTTGCGACATCGTTGTAGGACAGGCATCTTGCCTGTCGTTGCTTCTGACAGGCAAGATGCCTGTCCTACTTTTCCTGCTCGAAGCCGAAGAATTCGCGCATGTTCCGGTCGTATTCGTACTGTCCGCCTTCGGAACTGAGGTCGAGCCGCAGTTCGTTAATCACTTTGACGCTCAAATCCTTCCACCAGAGCGTCCAGCACGCCGAACAGATGTCGCGGTGGATGCGCTCGCCGATGGTGTCGGGCACAGGCGGCTCGGGGAGTTGTTTGGCGCGTTTGCCTTCCATGCAACCGGGCCGCTGACAGCGGAAGCCCGTGCCGGGGCCACTCTCTTCCACCGCGACTTGCCGCTTCGGGACCGGAGCGCCGAGTTGCTCCAATAGTTTGCCCATCGCGTCTCGCGGCATGCGATCTCCGCGGTCGTCGGCAACTGTCCACCCTTTGGTAAGAATCGCGATGGCCTCGTCCTTCTTGTCGAGCTTGATGAGGCACTCGCCGAGCAACTGGAACACCTTGGAGAACTCCGGAGTGATTTCCAGAGTGCGGCGGAAGCACTTGGCGGCTTCTTCGTATTGCCCATCATCCATGAGGAACTGGCCGAGCCGGAAGTGAGCGAGGTCGTTCTCCGGGTCTTCCTGAGCCATTTTGCGGAAGCGGTCAATCTGATCGGCCAGGTTGTTCATGGTGAAACCATCGGGAACGAAGAATGGGCAGAGGTATTGTAGGCGCAAAGTAGGTGCCGCTTGCCGAGCGGCACCATCAGCCAGATTCAACACGCTTCGCGATTGTGGCTGTCGAGTCCGCCCCGGCAGG
>JAKEEV010000948.1 GCA_022616395.1 Planctomycetia bacterium
AGCAACTGATAAGCGCCTGAACGCCCGGAGGCGCGGCCGAGAGCGCCTTGAAGAGCGGTTCGGTCATCGGTCCCGAATCGCGACGAACGCGAACGCGCTCCGGATTCGTCCGGCACACGTCCCAGATCACTACCTTCTGAGTCGCTTCCAGATCCTTGAGCTTCGCATAGATCGCGGACACCGGCACGAGTGTCGTTGGGTCGTCCAGGTTCCCTTCGACAGGAACGATGTACGCTTTCCCGTCCTTCTCGGTGGCATGCACGCCGAAGTAAATCACCACGCGATCCTGTCCGCGTGTTGTTGTGACGAAGTTGTCGAGAGTCTTCAGGATCATTTCTTTTGTGGGGAATCGGCCATCCGGCGGACCAAGCGTATCGGCCAGCACAAACAGTTGTTGGTTGTCCGCGGCCATCGGCACGCGCAGAGCCTCGGCGAGTCGCTCGGCGGAAGGACGCACGCGATCCGCGCCCATCGGAGCAGCGTGCGTGAGTGGGGTCAGATATAGATAGTTGCTGGCGTGGATGAACAGTAACCGCCGCGGAAACGCGGGCGACTTCGGATCGTCGGCCATCGCCGGGCACGCGAACAGCAACGCCGCAGCGACCGACAGGGCAAGACGCATTGGGAACCCCTTCTCGGTCATCAGTGATCAGTGATCAGTGATCAGTGATCAGTGATCAGTAATCAGTCATCAGTCATCAGATTTCAGAGGATCAGGAGTAGGAGTAAGAGGAGGATTTGGAAGAGGATTACGAGCACGAAGTAAGAGAACGAGGAAGAACCGAAGGCAGATCGGTCTGTGTCCTTCTCTTAATCTGACTCCTGCTCTTCATCCTCTTCCAAATCCAAATCCTCATCCTGCTCCTCTGCTGACTGATCACTGATTACTGATCTCTGATTCAACCCGGTCGTGCGTACAAATCGTCAACGGCCTGGTTCAGAATGCTTTCCAGTTGCGCGGCCTCGGTGGGATTCGGGTCGCGGGCGAGGTGAGGGACGAGGTGAATCAACCCGTTCGGCTCAAAGCCAATCTCCAGGTTAGCAAGCAGCCCGCCCGGCACCCTGCGCACCGCGAACGACCACACAGACCGGCGAACCGCGGCTCGGCGAACGGTTGCGTCGGCTTGATCGCCCTGTCGGGTTTCGTGGTGAGCGATTGCGGCCAACACATCGCAGGTGACCGCGTGGCCGTCGCCGAATTTCTTGTCGACGAAGGCGAGCAGATCGGCCAGCACCGCGCGCATCCGACCGGGATCACCCAGAGGAGCGCGGGCAATCACGCCGTTGACCGTTTCGATCACGAGGTTATCCGGCAGGTCGGCGAGATCGGTGAACGGATTGTCCGAGCGTCCCGCGGCCTTCAGCGATTCGGCTCGCACCGGAATGACGGATGTGATGAGCGGATCGCCCAGCGCCCAGAGAGCATCGTAAGACTCCTGGGCGAGCTTCATCGCGTCGGCCGGCTTGCCCGCTTTCAAGAGTGTGTCGGCCAGCGGACCGTTGGCGACAGCCGCGCCAGCGCTCGTTGGCCCGTGCAGATTCTTGGCGAACGTCACGCACTGCCTGAGCACCTTCTCCGCTTCGTCGAACTTGGTCAGCCCGACGAGCGCTTCGGCAAAGCCGTACATGAACCCAAGACGGTCGCGTCGACCGGCTGCGTCGGGAGGCATCGGAGACTTGCTGGCGTGCTGAAACTCTAGCGCGGCCTTCTGGAACTCGCCCATGCGCAGGTGTAACCGGCCGATGTCGGCATACGCCACCGCCAGCGGATGCGACCCAGACCCGTGTTTGGCCTTCGCATCCATCGCGGCCTTCTTCACCAACATCTCGGCCTCGCCCCTCTTCCCGTCGGCGAGCAACTGGAGAGCCTGTTGCAGCGTGGGCGATGGCTGATCCGCAATCCACATATTGCAGTTACCCCGGCAAAGAGACAACGAACCGATTATCGCCTCTGTTTGCTTTGTGAGCAAGAGTGGGCAGTGAGCAGTAATCAGTGATCAGTCATCAGTCATCAGCAATCAGTAATCAGTGATCGGAGGAGTAGGAGTCGGATAAGGATGAAGAAGAGGAAGAAGAGTAAGAGTAGGAGAAAGAGTAAGAAGAGGACAAAGACCGAGCGGGCTTTTGGTTCATGCTCGTTCTTTTAACTCCTGCTCTTACTCCTGTTCCTCTTCCTCCTCTTACTCCGAATCCTGCTCCTCCGATGACTGATTACTGATGACTGTTCACTGATGACTGATCACTGCTCACTTCTCGAAGAGGTCTTTACAATCCCGTTTTCTGTTGGCATAAGCCCACCTGATCACCGCGAACTACAACCACCTGCCCAAAGCCCGCGCCGACGAGGGGAACGCGCGGGCTTGAGGTGAGTTGAGCGAGATGGTGAAGGGGGAAGCCATGAGCCGATTCCGGGGTCGAATCCGGTTGTGGGGGGTCGCCGCTGCGCTGGCGATAGGCGCGGGGGCATCTGTCGCGGCTGAACCACCAACCACCACCGACACGCGGCCGTGGTACAAGAAAATCTTCTTCTCCGCGCCCAAGCCAGCCGGACCCGCAGTCCGGTCCGGTCCGGTTCCCGCGCCACCGACACGAATGCCGACTATTACGCCCACACTGGCGCCGGAAGTCGTTGCCGATGCCGTGCGTGCTGAACGCGAAGCCTGGGAACGGCGCATGTCCGTCTGCCTGCGACTCCGGCAGATCGCGCTCGACCGCAACGACGAGTTGCTCATGCGTCAGGTGGATGAACTCGAACGCCGGGCGAATGCCCTTTACGCTCAGCGAGTCTCGGCGATGGGTGTACCCAAGCTGAAGGCTCCACTGCCGCCGGATTCGTCCGCGGGGTTCGCCGCGTCTCTCGACCTGGCACCGGAAAAGCCCATCGATCCGAAGGCAGCAGCCGCGAAGCTCACCGCGCCGGCCGCTCCGACTCCTGTTACCGGAAGCGCCAACATCCGCACAGTGAAGCCGGAGGGCCAGCCGTGAAAACCCTCTTCACAACCACACTGCTTGCGCTTGGCCTCGTCGTACTGACTGGTTGCGGCACGCTCAAGCCCATCGGCCCGCTGGCTCCGGAAGTTCCGATCACGCAGCAGGGTCAACCGTTGCCTGGCGCGCCTGTGGCAAGCAGCCCGCCCGCGATTCGCCCCACTCCGCCCGCAATGTTCGTGACACCAAGCGATGTGGACCCCGACAACCCTTACCTCGCGGCTCAACAGCTCGCTGCGGAATTCGAGGCCGACCGCAAGACGATCTCGACCGCTCCCACCACGGTCGAAATTTCACGCATCAAGGGCGGCGTGAAGCAGAAATAGTGGCTAGTGGATAGTGGCTAGTGGTTAGTGAAAGACAGAAGACCAGAGCCAAGAGCGCTTCTGGTCTTCTGCCTTCTGTCTTTCACTAACCACTAGCCACTATCCACTAGCCACTACTATTCATCCTCGTCCGCGAACTCTTCGAGTCGGCAGGAGCGAGTTGGTTGGCGGAGCTTCAAGAGTCCGCGGGCTTCGATCTGGCGGATGCGTTCGCGGGTGATGCCGTAGAGCTGGGCGACTTCGTCGAGCGTCTTGGGCGTGCCGTCCTTCAGCCCGAAGCGAAGTTCGATCACTTCGCGCTCGCGTGGGGCGAGGCTCTTGAGCACTTCGTTGATGCGCTCCTTCAGAAGCCGTTGATCGACCTGATCGCCGGGATTCGGGTCCATGCCCGCGCTCAAGAAGTCCTCGAGAGCGCGTTCGCCATCTCCTCCGAGCGGATCGTTGATGCTCACAGGGTGGCGACCAACGATTCGCAGGCTCCGGGCATCTTCTTCCTTCACGCCCAGCACCGCGGCCAGTTCCTCCGCGCTCGGCTCTCGACCAGTCGCGGCGGAAAGTTCGCCCCGCAGTCGTTCCATGCGTGCCATCAAGCTGATCTGGTGGCACGGCACACGCACCGTGCGGGCGTGATCGTGCAACGCGCGGGTAATACCCTGCCGAATCCACCATGTCGCGTAGGTGCCGAACTTGTATTCGAGCCTCCACTCGTACTTGTCCACCGCGCGCATCAGTCCGCGATTGCCTTCCTGAATCAAATCCGAGAACGGCAGCCCGCGGTTGCGGTAGTTCTTCGCGATGGAGACGACCAGCCGCAGGTTCGCTTCGGCCAGTTCCTTTCGCACCTTCTGGTACATCACCCTGCGCTTGCGGAGCACGCAGACAAGCGCGGCCAGTTCATCAGCGGTCATCGAAGCCCGGCACTCGGCTTCACGCAGAAGTTTGCCGGTCTTGGCTCGGTCGGCCGGGCCGATGGAGTCCGCGTGCAAGATCGCCAGGTTCAGTAGCTCATCGGCGAGGTCGTTGAGTTCGTCGGTCCAGCGCTCAAGCAGTTCGGTGCGCGGAGAGAGTTCGGCCACGAGCTTGCGGCACTTCGCCAGCCGGTAGAAGCGGTCACGCTGCCAGGCTCGGCGCGTGCCGCGAAACTCATCGCGCACTCCGGCGGCAAACACCCGAGTGTCCTGTTCCAGAAGCGCCTTGAGTGTGTGAAGGTCGGTGCCGAGTCGCGCGAGAATCTGCACGCGGCTGAGTCGCAGTTGCGCGGATGAATACACATCGACGTTCGGGTCGATGGGCGTCTGACCGGCGGCGATCTGCTCGAATTTTTCCAATACACGGGCCAGGACTCGCGGACACACCAGAGCCGCGTTGCGGAATCGGTTGCGGTGATGTTCGAGCTTCTTGGCTAACGCCAGTTCCTTGTCGCGCGTCAACAGTGGGATCGAACCCATCTGGCGCAGGTACAGACCCAGAGCGTCATCCGGGCCGCTGGCGTATTCTTCCTCGCGGGCCGGTTCGTCATCCTCAACCGGTGACCGCGGGCGCTCCGGTTCAAGCGCGGTATCATCGTCCGACCCTTCGAGGTCGTCGAGGTCGTCATCCACCTCGTCGATGTCCTCCTGCTCCGCGATCTCGTCGCGAGGCAGTTCGTCCACCGGCCGGTCATTGTGTCCCTGGTTGTGAATCATCCGGCTCATGTCCCTGTGTCCCGACCGATACGCCCGGTCGGAAGGCGTAAAAGTTCTGTGCGCGCCACACCGCAAAACGGACGTACTCCGCTTTGGGAGTTCCGTACGAACGGGTTGTAATGGGGTAACCGCAACGCCGACGGTTCCGGGCGCCAACGTGCGGGTAGAAGCCACAGCTAACGTCGCGAGAATGGGTGTAACCACCCGCTTCCAAATTCCGACGCCTCCACCGGGCAAAAGGTTCGCCCGCGAGGAATGGAATCACGCTCTGCCTTATTATACCCGACCTTCCCAGCCGAAGACGGCATCGAACCGTAAACTTTCACTCCTTTGCCCGTTCTGGCACAAAGTCCCCAACCAAATCACCAAACATCACTCATAACGCCAGAACACTGCGCGATGCCTGGAAGGGAGTCGTTCCGCTCGGACTTCCAGGAAAATTCGGTCTGGCGCTACCTGTTCAATTGTATCTTTGTCATTGAATCAGGGGCCTTGGATCGACAAGCCAACAAGCCCGACAAAGTAAAATCTGTCGGTCGAGGCGTTCTGTACCGACTTTGTGAACTTTTGCACAGATCCAGTCGATATCTCTCTCCTTCGTAAAACGTCAGCGTGGAGCGAATCGGGTCAGAAATCGGCGGATTTCGTCGGGAATGGCTTCTTTTCCCAGCGCAATCGGAATCGCCGTTAGTTCTCTTCTTGCCGGGCACCGGAGCAACGGCCACTTGGGCGGCTCGCGAAACGAACTGGTCGCGGGTTGCCGCACGAGAAGGCTTTGCACTGGTGATTCCCGAAGCGCTCCCACCGAATCCCACCGCGCTGCCGAGCTTCCTCGCCAATCCTCCGCGCTGGAACGACGGCTCAGAAACGCGGAGCGCGGAACGCGGAGCGCGGAATGAAGACAAGAAAGACGTCGATTTCGATTCTGCCAATTCCGCATTCCCCGTTCCGCGCTCCGCGTTTCCCGACGATGTCGCGTTCCTCGTCGCGGTGATCGACGACACGATTGCCCGCTTGGGGATCGATTCGAGTCGCGTGTATGTTTCGGGGTTCTCCAACGGCGCAGCGATGGCCTTTCGACTCGCGGCCGAGCGTGCCGATCGCATTTCGGCGATTGCACCGGTCGCGGGTTACTGCTGGGTTGGCGATCCGAAGCCCTCGCGACCAGTTCCTACTCTCTATACGGTGGGTACGGCCGATCTTTTGGTTCCATTTCGCGGAGGCCCGGCATTTAGTCCCTGGCACAATCGTCTGATTCGCCGACCGCCGCTCGCCGAGACGCTCGAACGCTGGGCGAAAGCGCTTGGTTGTCGCGAAGTGCCGGAGTTGGTTCGCGACGAGGAAAATGTTTGCGTGGAGCGTTATCCTGGCCCGGTGACGTTTGAGGTGGTGATGATCGAAGGACTCGGCCATCACTGGCCGGGCGGAGAAGCTCAACTGGATCCGCGCCTGGCTGGCCCTCCCTCCTCGACCGTGGATGCAACCGAAATGATCTGCGAGTTCTTCAAGAATCTGCGTCTCACTTC
>JAKEEV010000949.1 GCA_022616395.1 Planctomycetia bacterium
ACCTCCCCGAAACGAGTGAAGCCATGATCCAAGCCGCCATGATCCACCGCATGCTCCGAAGACTTCATCCCAACCAGTAGGTTTCCAGACACACTCTAAGTTACAGCGGCCAAGTGGCAACCACCAACGGCCACCTCGCGGTCATTGGCGGCGGTGCCCGCGTGCGGATTTGGTCGTCGGTCACTGGCAAGTGGATCCAACTCGACATCCAACAGCCTGCTTTCGTCGGCTGGATGAAGTAATCCGTCTATCTGAGCCGGTCATATCGGTTGTAACGGCACTTCAAACTGTCCTGTCTGTGCGGTTGGGAGTTGGAAAGCGGCATTCGCGGTTTAAGATGGGCAATCTGAGCCATCTTTACTACTTCTGAGAGCCGCACCTAATGAACACGCACCGCGTTGCGCTTGTGTTTGCGCTTGTTGTTCTCGCATTAGCATCAGGGGGCTTACGCCCCCCGCTCGCCTTCGCGGAGGAGCCGAAGGAGTTCGCTGCGCTCAAGTATCGGCTCGTCGGGCCGTTTGCGGGCGGGCGAGTGAGTCGCGCCTGCGGAGTGCCCGGCGACCCGCTTACTTACTACGCGGCCACCGCCAGCGGAGGAGTGTGGAAGTCATCCGATGGCGGCCTGACATGGAAGCCCATTTTCGACGACCAACCGACTAGCTCTATCGGAAGCATCGCGGTCGCGACGAGCGATCCGAACGTGGTGTATGTTGGCACCGGCGAAGCGAACATTCGCGGGAATGTGTCTCCGGGCGCGGGGATCTTCAAGAGCGTTGATGCAGGCAAGACCTGGAAGCACGTCTGGAAGCAAGTCGGGCAAATCGGGACGATTGCGGTTCACCCCACCAACGCGGACATCTGCTTCGCGGCGGTCCTCGGTCATGCCTTCGGTCCGAACAGCGAACGCGGCGTCTACCGCACCAAAGACGGCGGCAAGACGTGGGACCGCGTCCTCTTTAAGAACGACGAGACGGGCGCGTCTGATGTGTGCATTGATCCGAACAACCCGCGAGTCATCTTCGCGGGGTTCTGGCAAACACGTCGCCGACCGTGGGAAATGACCAGCGGAGGACCGGGAAGCGATCTCTATGTTTCACGCGACGGAGGAGACACATGGGAATCTCTGGCGAACGGCAGGCGTGAGCCGGCTGGTGAGATCAAACCCAACGGTCTGCCGCCGAAGCCCTGGGGCAAGATCGGCGTTGCGGTTGCTCCGTCGAACTCGCAACGAGTGTATGCGCTCATCGAAGCCGAGAAAGGCGGGCTGTTCCGCTCCGACGACGGCGGCGAGAAGTGGTCGCTGGTGAACGATTCGCGGCCGATTCGCCAGCGCGCGTGGTACTACCACACGCTCACCGTTCACCCAACCAATCCAGACATCCTCTTCGCGCCGCAAGTGCCTCTCTTGAAGAGCATCGACGGCGGAAAGACGTTCGCCAGCATCGGCCGCGGCGTTCACAGCGATCATCACGACATCTGGATCGATCCGAAAAATCCCAACCGCATGATTGACGCCAACGATGGCGGTGTTGCGATCACGACCGACGGCGGGCAGACGTGGGCCACGCCCGCGCTTCCGATTTCGCAGTGCTATCACGTGAGCGTTGATAATCGCAACCCGTATCGCGTGCTGACGTGTATGCAAGACCTCGGAAGCACAAGCGGGCCGAGCAACTCGCTCAAGAGCGGTGGCATCGGCAAGAGCGACTGGTATTCGGTCGGAGGAGGAGAGGCGGGCTATGCGTTCGCCGATCCGAGCGACCCGGACATTGTGTTCGCGGGCGAATACGGCGGCATCATGACTCGCTACGACCACCGTACCGGGCAAACGCGAAACATCACGGTGAACCAGTTCAACCCCAGCGGCATCGACCCGGCGAAGATGAAGTATCGCTTCCAGTGGACCGCTCCGATTCTCATCTCGAAACACGACAACAAGACCATTTACCACGCGGCGAACGTGCTCTTTCGCACTCGCGACGGCGGGCAGTCATGGGAGAAGGTTAGCGGCGACTTGACGCGAAACGACAAACAGAAGCAACAGTGGAGCGGCGGGCCGATCACTGGCGACAACACCGGCGCGGAAGTTTACTGCACCATCTTCGCGCTCGCGGAGTCGCCGGTGGAGAAAGGCATTCTGTGGGCCGGGAGCGACGATGGGCTGATTCACATTTCAAAGGACGAAGGCAAGACCTGGGAGAACGTAACCGCGAACATCCCGGACTTACCGGACTGGGGAACGGTGACTTGCATCGAGGCCAGTCCACACGCGGCCGGCACTGCTTACCTGGTCGTGGACAATCACCGCCTGGACGATTACCGGCCTCATGTGTGGAAGACAACCGACTTCGGCAAGACATGGACGCGCATCACCGCTGGACTCGACAACGGCACGCACGCGAAGGTTGTGCGCGAAGACCCGGCGAAGAAAGGCTTCCTCTATCTCGGCATCGAACGCGGAGTGATGTATTCCCCCGACGCGGGGAAGACCTGGAAGAGCTTGCAGCTTAATCTTCCAACGGTGCCGGTTCACGACTTGGTGGTGAAGGGGAACGATCTGATTGTCGGCACGCATGGCCGTTCAATCTGGATTCTCGACGACCTCACCACTGTCCGCGAAACAACCGCGAGCGTGACGAAGAAATCCGCGCATCTGTTCCCGGTTGCACCCTCGACGAAGTGGCACATCGGTTGGGGTGGACCGACACGCGAGTTCCTTCCCAGTGTGAGTGGCGATAACCCGGAGGGCGGCGCGATCATCTGGTATCAACTCGGCTCGGACTTCAAGGGCGAGGTGAAGATCGAGATACTTGACGCCAAAGGCAAGGTGATCGCGCTGGCGAGCGGGGAGCGTAAGCTCCCCGAGTCTGGCAAAGGTGATTCCGACAAGGACAAAGACGCTCCGAAACGCAAGCTCGAACCGAAACCGGGCCTCAACAAGTTCGTGTGGGACTTGACTCACGACGGAGCAACGATCATTCCCGGCTCGCCCGCGGATTCGGGCAACCCCGGTTCGCGCATTCCGGTCTCGCCGGGCGAATACACGGTGAGACTAACAGTCGGCACTCAGAAGTTAACGCAAGTGGTCCGGGTCACGTTCGATCCGCGCTGGCTCGCGGACGCCCGTGTGCGGTTCACGCCATCGGATTCGGACATCAAGCACGAACTGGCGAAGCAAAAAGTGCCGATGGATCATACCGAGTTCTTCATCAAGGCGTTCATCGTAATCGCGGTCAATTCAAAAGCGCTCGATGAACTCACAGCACAAGAGACACTCGCGCTGCGTGTCCGCGACGACATCACGAAGCTCTCGGAGACAGTGCTGCGTATCCGAGCGATCAAGAAGCAGATCGACCTTCGCAAGGAGTTACTCAAGGACCGCGACGATGCGAAGGAATTGCTCAAACAGACCGAAGCGCTCGCCAAGAAGCTCGATTCCCTGGAGGAGAAGTTGCACAACCCGAAGGCGAAGATCGGTTATGACATCTTCGCCCAGAAGGGAGGTGCGATGCTCTATTCTCAGCTCACCTGGCTGCTTGCCAACCTCACCGAGGGTGACGGCGCTCCCACCAAGGCTCAGAAAGAACTCGCTGACGAACTGGAGAAGGAACTCACCGGCCTGCTCGGTCAGTTTGATGCGTTCGTGAAGGGTGATCTCGCCAAGCTCAATGACGCGGCCAAGAAACTCGGCGTACCAGAACTGTATGTGCCACCCGCGAAGAAGTAGGTGCCGCTTGCCGAGCGGCACTTGTTTTCCGTTTGTAGTAACCCGCTTGAGCGGGTTTTGGCTGACAACTCGCTCAAGCGAGTTACTACAAACCAAACGCCCGCCTCGGCTCGGCGGGCCTACCAAGACAGTGCCGCTCGGCTCGCGGCACCTACTTTCACACGTCCACATCCCACACGACAACTTTGCCCCGGATGTCAGCCGCGGCGCAGCGCAAGCCATCCGGCGCGAAGGCCAGTGCATAGACCGCGTCGAGCTTCCAGTCGTAGCGCTTCAACACGTGTCCGTCTTCGTCCCAGAAGAACACTCCTCCTCCGCTATCGCCAGTCGCGAAGATTGGCCGCGTCGGACACCATGCCGAGGCGTGTACTCCGCGCCGGTGCTTGCCGGAACGCCAGACTTCTTTGCCACTGGAGCTGTTCCACATCGTCACCCCGCGAGAGGAACTTGTCGTCACCAGTCGAGAGCCATCCAACGAAATCGCAAACGCCGTTGGGTGAGGCATGCCAATGCGCCTGGAAGGACGAGACTGTTGACCCGCTTCGGGAACGCGCCAGACGCGCAATCCTCCGATCGTCATGCAGGCCAAGCGCTGACCGTCCGCCGAGATGACGGTGGAGTAGCAGAGCTGGTTACTGCCGCCGAAGACGGCTCGTTGCTTCAATGTCGTGGGGTCGAACGCGCGAAATTCCGCGCGACCGTTGGCGAAGCTCTGAAAAGTGACGTAGAGCGTATCCGTTCGCGGATCGGTGACCAGCCCGCTGATGGATGCGTCTGAGAATGTCTCTCGGAGTTCCGAGCCGGTCGCCAGGTCACGGACAGCGAGGGTGTCATCGAGGTAGTAGGCGATCGCGGACCCGCCGCGGACGAACGCGAACAACCAGGTCAACAGACCGGTAGACCCGCCGGCTGTCAGTTCGCGGGTGGTTCCATCGGTGGTGTCGAGAAGCGTGATGGATTGCGCCGCGACCGCCAGGAACCGACCATCGGGCGCGAACGCCATCTGATTGCGCCAAACCGACGAAGTTTGAAACACTTGCATCTCATCCTCGCCTGTCTCGGTAGGCCCGCCGAGCCAAGTAGGTGCCGCGAAGTAGGTGCCGCCCGGCAGGCGGCACCTACTTCTCTGCTCACACGTCCACATCCCACACGACAACTTTGCCCCTCGCATCGACCGCGGCGCAACGCAAACCATCTGGTGCGAAGGCCAAGCTGGACACGCGTTTCAGTTTCCAGTCGTAGCGTGTCAACACACCGCCGGTGTAATCCCACAGGAACACTTGACCCGCGTTGTCGCCGGTCACAAAAATCGGCTTCGTCGGTGAACACGCGACTGCTGTCACTCCGCGACGGTGCTTGCCGGAGTGGAGGTGTTCACCGGTCGCCGTGTTCCAGATGTACAACCCTTGACAATCGACCGCCACGAGTCGCGACCCATCCGCCGATAGCGCGAAGTCGCCCAGGAACACGCTCCGCGTCTCGACGTGGAGTTTGGCGCGAGACGGGAGTTTCGGCCCGCCGACATGCCACACCCGCAGAACCCTGGTCTCTGATAGAGTCGCCAGCCACCGACCGTCGGCGGAGATCGCGAGCCGGTCCACGACCTTGTTCATTGCAGCGAACGACACCTGTTGCTTCATGTTGGCGATGTGAAGCGACCGGATGTCCGACCGCCGATTGGAGTAGTAGTAAACCCACACGAAGACCGCGTCCGCGTTCGGAGCGACGGCAAGCGCCCCAGGGGTTGCGTCCTCTAACGAAACGCGGTGCTGCTTCCCGCTGTCCAGATGGACCACGTGAATCACATCGTCGGACGATGTGTACACGAGTTCGGCGCCATTGCGAATGAACGCGAACTCGAACACGTCTCCGAGTTCGGGGAACGTGCGCGGCGACCCGCCAACGGTATCGAGAAACGTGAGCACCCGCAGGTTGATGGCGAGGAATCGGCCGTCCGGCGAGAAAGCCATCTCGCGGTGACCCGCATACGGCCGTTCAACCTGAAACACTTGCATCTCTGACTCCCTGTTTCACAGAGGCTGAACTATCCGCTAAGATACCCGAACCGGCAAAGTCCGCTGCCGGTCCTTTCTGACGTATGTTGCGAGAAGCGACCCCGACACCCGGTAGACCCGCTGAACCATGCCACGCGATCGAGCCACCGAAGACGCCCAGGACCTGTTCACCCGCGGCCACAAAGCGCTCGACGCGGGCGACTACCAAGAGGCCGTCGAGTGTTTCTCCCGAGCCATCCGACTTCGGCCGGATGTGTCCGTGGGTTACCGCTTCCGCGCGTATGCCTACCTGGAAATGGGCGACCGCGTGCGGGCGCTCAATGACCTCGATCAGGCCATTCGCTTGAAGCCCGACGATTCGCAAGCGTTCGCCGATCGAGCGGCGGAACTGTTCGCCCAGAGGCAGTTCGACCAAGCCATCGCAGACTGCGACCGCGCGCTGAAGCTCGACCCAACGCGATCCGCGCTCATTGCTCTCCGAGCGCGCTGTCATGCGGATCGCGGGGATTCGGAAGCCGCGTTCAAGGACTTCGCTGCCGCCATTGCTGCTGACCCAGGAAGTGCTCCTCGCTATCGACTCTGGCGCGCGCAACTTCACCTCGACCTCGACGACTTCACCGCGGCCACCACGGACGCGGACGCCGTCATCGCGGCCGATTCGACGAACGCGGAGGCGTTCTACATTCGCGGAACAATCCGCCAGCAACACGGCGCGTTCGCTGGTGCCGTGGAGGATTTCACCTCGACTCTTGCGCTCAAGCCGGATCATGCGTTCGCGCTACTCGGCCGGGCCATCTGCCGATTCTTGCTACACGCCAACGCGGAGTCGGTGGCTGATTGCGACCAGTTCTTGAAACTCATGCCGGGTGTCGTGAAAGGGTACGAGATTCGCGGATGCTCGCGGAAGTCGCTCGGCGACTTCGATGGAGCACTTGCAGACTTCAACGAGGCGGTGAAACTCGCGCCTTCGGCGGTGATGCCGTACAACTATCGCGCGGGCGTTCACTACGCTCAGCAGAAGTACACGCTGGCCATTCGCGATCACATGGAAGCACTGAAGCGCGACCCGAGACACGCCGGGACGTTCAATCAGCTCGCGTGGATTTGGTCAACGTGCCCCGACCCGGACGTGCGTAACGGCGAACGCGCTCGCGAGTGCGCCACTCGTGCTTGTGAACTTACAGAATGGGGAGAACCGAGCCACCTGGACACGCTCGCGGCCGCGTGCGCGGAGTGCGGAGAGTTCGATGATGCGATCAAGTGGCAGGAAAAGGCGATGGACCTTCTGGGCGACGCGGACGAGACCCGGCTCGCCGACTACCAATCACGACTCGATCTCTACGAACAGCGCAAACCCGCCCGCGTCGTTGGCAGCGCGAACCAGTGAGACGCGAGCGTGACGAAATGCGGCAAGGGTTGGCTCCGACCCGGCGTCCTTACGGGGGCCAACCGTTCCACCAGCGCAGGCGCTCTTTCTCTTCGGCCAAGAACTTTTTCCACTCGCGTTCGGCCCGCTTGCGGATGTGGTAGTCATCGGCATCCTTCAGCGGGTCCGCGTCCTTCGGTGGCACGAACCCGTTTACCCCATCGTATTCGCTTGCCAACTTCAACGGCCGGATGATTACTGCAATGGCGAACTTCTTGCACTGCTTCGCCTCGTCTGCGAAGTAACCGTTTGACAAGTCGCTAAGCGTATCCTTGTCCACAATGGATCCACTCGCGGGGAGTGTGATTGGCCGGTCGCCGTTTTCCCGCCACCGCTTCATAACCCGTCCCTGGAACTCGACGGTGTTTCCGTTCTCGAAGCGCGCGACGAATGATAGTTCGGTCGTCTTCAGAAGTTGGTTGTTCGGAGCCAGCATCTCGTGGATTTCTCGAACTGTGTCCGTCTTGTTGCCGAGGTAAACTTCAAAATCGCCTTTGAAAAACTCATCTCCCACTGGCCCATATGGTGAAGTGATCCGAACTTGGAGCCAGAGCGACGAAGGATCGGTTGGCGGATACTTCAGCCGCGGTGGCGGGGCTTGGGCAGGTGCAACGCCTTCCGCCAACTTCGGAGGGGCAGAGTTCGACAACGGCAGCCAGAAGGCGAAAGACAGCACGACCCCAAGCGACCCCAAAGCACGACAGCGATTCATATGATCTCTCCGAGATGATCGAAGAATGGCCAACGATCAGTCCTTCTTTGTCCAAAAAGCGAGAGCAAAAGGCGGATTCTGAACCTCTGGATCGTTGCCCTCCATTTTCACCACAATCTTGTAGTCGTTTCCATCCGCTGCAACTGGGAAATGGAGGTGTTCGGTGTTATCGCCGAGTTCGGCATCGCCATGAGATTCGGAGCGAGCAATGAGCGTGTCGCCCTTGTACAGTTCCAAGTTGTAGTTTGGCATCCCGAGACTTTCATAGGTGGGATCCCCGACTGTCTCGACTTTGTTGTCATCATCCGCTTCATTAACAACTCGATCCCAAGTCACGGTCGCGGTGATGAAGGTTCCCTTCTTGATATTGTAGTTGAGCTTGATTGCGCGGGACTGGTTGTTTTGCATACTGCCGAAGGCCCACCCCTTCTCCTTGTCCGTGTTCACCGGGGTGGCGTCAGTGCCAAGTGTTACCTTGCCGCCGGCCTGCTGTTGGAGAGCGCGTTCGGCATCGGCCAAGCCCGTCCCTTGTTCGTCGTCCAACGGCGAACTGGTTTTGAACACACTATCAACAACCGTCCACTTGGAAGGAGTCCATGAAGCGGTTGCCTGAGCAGTCGCGGGGGCTTGAATGCCTTTCACCGAGCCATCGGCGTTCAGTTCCAGGTAGTTCTTGTCAGAGGGGCCGTTAGCGGTCGTCGCGTGATCGGCGGGTTTGTCGTTGGCGGCGTTTTCGCCAGTGATGAACCTCTTGCGAGCCGAGTTGAGAATCGTTGCCTTGAGAGTCAAGTGGTGCTTGGCATCCGCATCCGCTCCGGCTTTCTGGGTCAACATCGCCGCAATGCCTGTTACGGCAGGAGCCGCGAAGCTGGTGCCGCTTTGCTCCACGTTCCCATTCGTCATGCCGTTGTCGCCGCCATCCCCGCCTGGCGCGACAATCATCGGAGTCCCGCGGAACTCGGGATCGTTCGGGTTTGTTTTCTCTGCATTAATCCGATAACTGCTGTGTTGGGCTCGTGTCTTGAAGTCATTGGTGACAGCCCCGACGGTGATGCCATTGAATGCGTCGGCTGGTCGGCCGATTTCGCCGAATCCGTCGCCCCATCCTGGGGCGTTGATCCCAGTGTTACCGGCTGAAAACACGAACAGTGTGTTCCGAACCCGTGCGAACCAGTCGATGAACCTCGCATCCGGGTTGTTGCCGTTGGTGTTGTTCCCCAACCCGAGCGTGGACAGGGGCATATTGAACAGGTTGATGTTCTCCTGGCGAAAGAGCCAGTCGAACGCCGCGAAGTTCTGCTCGTTGTTGAGGGTCGAAGCAACGTAGATGTCTGCGTCCTTTGCAACGCCAGTGAATGTGGCATCGCTGCTCCCGATTACGTCTGCCACAAGTGTTGCGTGATCGGAGCGAAGTGCGTTCGCCGCAACCTCACCACCGCCGGCTCCGATTTGGTCGTTCGCTTGCAATTTGATCTTGGAGAAGTCCAGGTTGGCCTTCAGGCGGTTGCCGAGATGAGCCTTCGTGGGGTCAACGCCGATGTGTGGCTTCCCCTCTTTCATGATCACGGCTTCGATAACGCCGATCTTCACGCCGGTGCCGGTGGCGGTCGTGTGGGCTTTCGTGTGGTTCGTCCCGACCGCTCCCTTGCTATCCTTCAAGCCCCCGTCGTTGTCCTTGGGCTTCTTGTCCTGGCCGCCGGGTGTGCCGTTCGCGTAATTAGCTGAAGGGAGCAGATCGACGCGGATGCTCTCCGCGCCTTCAACTTCTTCATCGTCGAGGATCGAGATCGGGACGCTGTGAGTCGCCTGACCGGACCCAAACGTGAACGATCCCGTGGTCGAAGATGGTCCGGTGTAATCCACTCCGAGCGTGGCGGTCCCGGACAGGCTGTAGGAGACTGTCAACGATTGCGAGAGACTGCCCGTTCGGCTAAACACGAACGACCCTCCGGTCGGCCCCTCCTCGGACCAGTCACCCGTCGCTGAAACTGAGACGATTGGCAACGTCGTCGTTAACCCAGCCGACACCGGTACAGTCATCGCTGGCAACACATCGACGGTCGCGGTGTTGGCATAGTTGAATCCGCTCACCGGAGCAAACTGAAGGTCGATAACCTCGGCCGGCAGAGCCAGTTGATAGGTTCCATCAGCGGCTGTGGTGGTGCTTCCGACCAAATTGCTGTTGCCGTCGTAAGCGTTGACGAGAATTCCGCCAGCACCCGCTTCTCCTGAATCGTGTTCGCCATCGAAATCAGTATCAAACCACAACGTACCAGAGACATAACCCGTCACGGGGGACAGGTCGAAATTGACGTCCGTTACGGACGAACTGGAAGTGTCGAGAACGACAGACCAGCCGCAACCGGAGGAGCCAGGGGATCACCATCGGGGACGAAACGTAATTCGTAGTTCCCAGCGGCCAAGCCGGTAAATGAGTAGTTGCCGGAGGTATCCACAGGAACGAACGCGACCTGTTGTCCGTTCTGATACAAGCCCACCCAACCTCCAGCTCCCGGCTCTCCAGGATCAGGAACGCCGTTGAAGTTCAAGTCAACCCACGCTGAGCCTGCGATGCTTGCTGGTGGCTCGCGGAGTTCCATGCTTTCGAGCCGGAGAAACACTCGCTCGGTTGTTAGTCTAACGGGGGGGTGAATGAGAAGGCGTGCTTCAGACGACGAATCACAGCGAACAGCATGGCGGACTCCTTCAGCCGGGATGGGGCACAGCGTTTTAACGTCTGGAATTGCACGCAATCTGTCAAGTGTGTGTTTTGAGAAAAAATCGAGTAGATTAGACAGATTGTGGACCTTCAGCCGCTTGCACTTCGATGGCGTCGCGGAAGGGCTTGTTGTCGCGGTAGAGAGCCAGTCGGCTTTCGTAGTCCGCCTTGCTCGACTCCGGTGCGACTTCAATCGCCTTCTGCTGCCACTTCACCGCGTCTTCAAAGCGTCCGAGTTCCGCATAAGCAGCCGCGAGCGTATCGAGATAACCCGGCGCGCTGTTCTCCGTCAACTCGCAAGCACGCAGAGCATCGCGCAGAGCCGCGGAGCCATCGCGGAGTTCATCCACCGGGCAACTCGCCCGTATCCATGCGATGTGATTGAGCGTCGCCGCATCGTCCGGGTCGATCTCCGCGGCCTTCAAGTGGTCCGCGAGCGCTCCCCGGCAGTCTCCGAGTTGGTAGCGGATCGATCCACGCAGATTGTACGCTGAGTCCGAGTCCGGGTTGTGCTCGATCACGGAGGTCGCATCCGCTAGCGCTGCATTCAGATCGCCCTTGCGTCTGTGAGCCAGAGCACGGCCGAAGAATGCGCGGCCGCTCTCGGGTTTGAGCACAAGCGCCTGAGTGAAATCCGCAATGGCACGCTCCGAGTCGCGCAACTCGTGGAACGCATATCCCCGCTGAACAAACGGAGCCGGGTCTTCTGGCGTGAGCCGAATCACTTCGGTGAAGTCATCCACTGCCGCCTGGAGATTCTTGGTGCGGACATACGACAGCCCGCGATTGAACTGCGGAGCAGGGTCGCTCGCATCAATGACAATGGCCTTCGAGAAGTCAGCGAGGGCCTTCGTGTGTTCCTTCAACTCCGCGAAGGCCACTCCACGAAGGTTCAGCGCGCCGGTGTGGTTTGGGTCAAGCTTGAGTACCCAGGTGAAGTCGGTAATCGCCTTCTCGTGCTCGCCTTCTTCCGACCACAGCCGCGCCCGTTGCCAGAACGCCTCCGGGTTGGTCGGCTGCAAACGCAAAGCGGTTGTCAGATCCGCGATGGCTTCCGTCGACTTGCCCAGAGCATCGAGCGACAAGGCGCGATAAAGATACGCCCGCGCGTGCCGAGGGTTGATGCTGATCGCTTGCGTGTAATCGGTGACCGCTTCGTCATGCTTACCGAGCGCGGAGTACGCATTTGCGCGATTGAAGTACACGCGGAAGGTATTGGGAGCGAGTTTCAGCGCGGTTTCGTAGTCGGCGAAGGCCGCGTCGTAGTTCCTCTGCCGGCTATAGACCGCAGCACGGCCATTCACCGGGTCGGGGTCTTCCGGTTCCAGTTCGATGGCCTTCGTGTAGTCCGCGAGTGCGGCGTCCAGGTTCCCGCTATCGACATGGGCGGTCGCGCGGTTGTGGAACGCGGCCGCGTAGTCTGCACGCAGTTCGATGGCCTTCGTGAAGTCCGCAACGGCGTCCGTGAAGCGGCCCGCGGCAGCTAGCGCATTTCCGCGATGGAAGTAGAGTTCCGCGTCGGCGGGATCGAGATCAACAGCACCGGTGAACGTCTCGACGGCGCGGGCATACTCGCCGCGTCGGGCGTAAGTATGCGCGCGGCGAACCAGATGCAGAATCTCGGATGGCGTTTCGCTTTCCATTCCCGCATTATACCGGGCGAGTGGGTTTGAATTGGAAGCTGGGTTGCACGACTTGCTCACTCGCGGTATAGGCCGCACTCAGTTTATCTTCCCCGATCAACGGCGAGCGCGTTGTGTCTCTGCGCGTGCTGATCACGAACCTCTCGCTGTCCGCTCGGAGCGGAACGGAGTTGTACGCCCGCGATCTGGCTTTGGAATTGCTTCGGCGAGGGCACTTGCCGAGTGTGTATTCGCCGTTGCTTGGAGCCGTGGCCGACGAACTGCGCGCTGATGGCGTGCGTGTCACGGATCATCTGGCCGAAGAACACGAACAGCCGCACGTCATTCACGGCCATCACCACATTGAGTTAATGACCGCGTTGTTCCGGTTTCCGGCCATACCGGCTGTGTTCGTCTGTCACGACCGCACTGCCTGGCACGACCGGCCGCCGATTCATCCCCGCATTCGTCGATACATCGCGGTGGATGAGAACTGTCGCGAGCGGTTCGACGAAGAGGGAATCGACTCCGGCCGTGTGCATGTGATTCCCAACGCGGTCGATCTGACTCGATTCCGGACACGCGATCCGCTTTCAGAGCAGCCACGCCGCGCGCTACTGTTCAGTCACTACGCCGCTGAACACACGCATCTGCCAGCCGTGCGTGAAACGTGTCGGCGTGTTGGTCTGGAACTGCACGTAGTTGGCAGCGCCAGCGGTCAGCCACACGCACGACCCGAAGAACTCCTGCATCAGTTCGACATTGTTTTCGCGAAGGCCCGCTGCGCGCTGGAAGCAATGGCCGTCGGCTGTGCGGTCGTGTTGTGCGATCACCTCGGTGCCGGACCACGTGTGCAATCCCGTCAGTGGGCCAGTCTGCGCCGATTCAACTTCGGTCGGCGCACGTGCGGCAATCCATTGAAAGCCGAATGGCTGCTCGCGGAGGTTGCCCATTACGATGCCGCGGACGCGGCCGAAGTTTGCCGACTGACGCGAGCAAGCGCGAGCGTGGAGCGGCTTGCGGATACACTTGTGGCGCTTTATCGCGACGTGATCCAGGAACAGGCATCAACTCCACCGCCGAAGCCAGACGAGGAACCGAAAGCCGCTGCCGAATACCTCCGCCGCCAGCTCTCGTATCAACTCGTGACGCGCCTTGTGGGTGCCGAAATCGAGCGTGAACACTGGAAGGCATCCGCGGAGTTGGCTCACCGGGGCTGGGCCGAGCTTCAAAGAGAATACGACCAACTCAGAGTCGCTCACGACGCGGCTCAACACGGCTGGAACGAATTGCACGCAGAGTACGAACGAATCCTGGCCGAGTGTCGGCGGCTTCAGGCACTGGTGAACGCCCCGCGAGCAGCCTGAACCGCACGAACAGAGGAGTAACCGATGGAAGCCAAACGTGTCGCGGTGGTTGTGTCTCACCCCGCGCACCTGCTGACCGTGGCGGGGATGCTCTTGCGTTGGCGCCCACACATCCTCATGGTGAACCGGGCCGTTGCGGGTGGTGGAGTCAATCAGGAAGACGTGATTCGGTCGGTGTTTGAGCCGCTTCGCCTGGACGAACGCATCACCAGCTTCGGTATCAGCGAATCGGAATCGTTCAAACGCACCCTGGCCGGCGACTTCGCGTTCCACGCAAGCACCGGCGTGCAGATCTTCGACTGGCTGCTCTCCGTTCGCCCGCATATAGTTTTGGGCGATGCCTACGAAGCGTACAACTTCCACCACGACTTAACCCGGATGCTGCTCGACGGCGCGATCAATTGCTACCGTTCGTTCCGGGGCGAAATCGAGAACTACGAGTTCCCGCTCTCGTGCCGCGTCAATCAACCCGGCGCGGAAGTTCAGTATGGAGTGTTCCCGTTCGGCGAATTCCACGAACTGCATCTGAATGCACGCGAAACAGTTCTGAAACGGCGGCTAATTGCCGAAGCGGGAAGGATTGACTCATTCGTGGCCGGAGTGGCTCCGCTCTTCCCCGCCACGAGTGTGGAAACCTACCGCGAGGTGCCCGCTGACCGTGATTACACGCTCCCGCCAGCGGGTCTGGCACTTTATTACGACGAACGCGGTCGGGAAGTCGTCGAGGCCGGGCTGTATCCCAAAGCGATCACGTTTCGCAAGCACTTCGTTCCACTCGTGCGTGCTCTGGAAACCCCCGCTCGCGAAACTGTCGCCGCGTGAAGACTTTGCTTCAACTTCCAGTCGCCGCTGGCGGTTGAGATGGTGGCGGTGAAGGCGGAGGTGGTGTCGCCGGAGGAGTTGGTGGAGGAGATGGAGGAGCAAAGTACGCGGTGACGTAGTCCTCGATTGCGACGAGGTGCGTGTCAATGAGTACCGACTGCACCGTCGCGGCAGAGTACAGCGAGTTGAACTGGTTCACGGTTCCGTAGCGGCTGATCTCAGATGCGTCCTGAAGTATCTCGTAGTCGTTGAGAATGGCTCGATGATGTCGGTGTTGGGCTAAGTAGACCCGACGGTCTGCGTGTGTACGGTGGTGGATTGATCCGCGCGGTTCTGCGGCTGCCAGCCGTTCGACGAGATGAACCGCCGCGTAGAACGCGACCACCCCCGCCCACTCTGGATTTGTGGTGACGATACCGGTGTTGAGGAACGCGCGGTTGAGGGTGTACTTCGCTCGGTGTTCGGGCGAATTGGGCATGATGTTACTGCCGGCAGAGAATCAGCGCTTGGCTGAGATCGAGAAACGCCGCGAGTTCGTCAGGTGCGCCGTCTGGGATGAGAGATCCCACCACATCGTAACCTCGGTCTGTCATAGCCAAAACGAAGTCTGTCAGTGAATGCCTGAGCGCAAAGTCATAGGGTATCTCTGTTGCGGTGACGTGGAGCTTGAACACGCTTCCTTCCGCGGTGATGAATACCCTCGCGACGCGCTCGTTCTTCGCCACCCACTCCCGAACCGCATTCAGGAACGCGTTCACGCGGGCCAACGCACGCTCCTCACGCTTTCGCCGGCGTGAAGGGACTGGTTCACCATTTGGGTTGTTCGCTTTGGAATCAACAATCAGTTCGCTCGACATCGTTTTCCTCCATTAGACACATCAACAGTATACCGCGTCTCGTGTTCACTCCTCGGCCTTCTTGTCGCTCTCCTTCTTCCACTCTTGAAGCTTGCGGTACATCGTTCGCTCGCTGATGTTGAGCAGCTTCGCGGCCTCTTCGCGGTTGCTGCCTGTCAGTTCCAGTGCCTTCTCCATGTAATACCGTTCGACTTCTTCCAGTGGTCGGCCAATGAGGTGATCTGGGCCGCTTGAAGGTGTCGAGCTTGAACCGTGCGGCTTTATCCCTGCGTCTTCGGGGAAGTCGTCAGGCGTCAGTTCGCCGTCCCGGTCGAGGATCATGATGCTGTCGAGCAGGTTCCGCAGTTCGCGGACGTTGCCGGGCCAGTCGTACCCTTCGAGAGCTTTCCACACAGCCGGAGACACCTTCGGCACCGACTTGCCGTAGCGTTTCGCGAACTCTTTCAAAAAGTGCGCGACCAGTTGCGGGATGTCCTCGCGGTGCTCGCGCAGTGGTGGAAGCCGGATCGTGCCGACCTTGAGCCGGTAGTACAGGTCTTGCCGGAATCGACCGCTCTCGACTTCCTTTTGGATGTCCTTGTTCGTGGCCGCGATGATGCGCACGTCCACCTTCACTGGGTCATTCGCTCCGATGCGCACCACCTCGCCGTTTTCCAGCGCGCGGAGCAACTTCGCTTGAAGCGCCAGCGGCATGTCGCCCACTTCGTCGAGGAAGAGCGTTCCTCCGTGGGCGTGCTCAAAGCGGCCCTTGCGTTGACCTTTCGCGCCGGTGAACGCGCCGTCTTCGTGACCGAAGAGTTCATCATCCAGAAGATTCTCGTTCATCGCGGCGCAATTGAGGGCAACGAACGGCTTATTCTTTCGCCGGCCGTTGGTGTGCAGTGCGCGGGCGGCCAGTTCCTTGCCGGTGCCGTTCTCGCCGAGGATGAGCACCGACGCGGGGGTCGGCGCGTAGTCCTTGAGCAGTTGGAGCACTCGCAGCATTTTCGGACTGTTGCCGACCACGCCCTCGAAGCCGAATTTCTCGTCGAGTTGTCGACGCAGTTCGCGCAGCGTACCGACTCTCTTGGCCGAATTCTCGACCACCGCTCGCAGTTCCGCCAAATCAATCGGCTTCTGAAGATAGTGCGAAGCGCCGCGTTTCATCGCTTCCACCGCGGTCTTCACATCGCCAAAGCCGGTGATAACGAACACCTCCGCGTCTGGCTGCAACTGCTTGGATCGCTCGACCACTTCCAGGCCATTCAGATCGGCCATCTTCAGATCGGTGAGCACGACATCGAACGGTTCCTGTTCCAGTTTCGCGACCCCACTCTTGCCACTTGTGGCAATGGTGCAGGCGTGCCCGCGACGCTCCAGGCTCTCGGCGATTGCCTCGGCGGTGCCCTTTTCGTCGTCGATCACAAGTATCTGAAGCGGCTCAGGCGCGGACATGGGAACCTCGCGGTGCGTTGTGGTTAATGTAACGCGACGCCCAACGACTGCAAAGCAGCAGAGAAAGGCAGATGAGGATTCACCACAGAGTCACAGAACACAGAGAACACAGATAGGGAGAGAAAACAGATGAATAGATTAGGAGTCACGCAGTTGAAGTTACCTCGCGTCGGTAATGGCGAACTCTGACGCCTTTGGCTGCGTGAGCACCTTCAAATCAGGCAACGCCACTTCATGGCGACAAGGTCAACAATTCCAGCCCCCCCGCCACCCCCCTGTCTTGTCCTCTTCTTGTTTTTCCCAGGATTTGTGGAGTTTGGTCACTTTGCGGTGCAAAGAGGTGGCCCTTATGGCCCCCAACTCCTTGAAATCATGGGGTTTTATCAGGCCAGGGGGTGGCCTTTATGATTTCTCCTGGCTCGGCGGTTCGGTTGTCAAAGATCACTCCCAACCCACTCCCCACACTACACTTAAAGTGAACATCTGTCTATGTTAGTGGAACGATTTCGAGTGACAGTCGATGCCAACGCCGTAGGGCTTGAATTCCAGGTGTTTTTGCTCCTCGGTTTCGCCAACCGGAGGAAAACAATTCT
>JAKEEV010000950.1 GCA_022616395.1 Planctomycetia bacterium
GAAAGGAGAAGGCGTCAAGTTCTGTTTTCTGTCCTCTGTCTTCTGATCTCTGAACTTCTCTTCTGATTTCTTTTGTGCCCTTTGTGCTTTTTTGTGGCCATCACTCTTCGGTTTTGATCGTGTCTTTTCTGCGTTCATCGTGCGGCTGATCTCTTCTCACCCAACCCACACGGGGCCGGTGACATTCGCCGTTGGGTCGAAGGAGAACAACAGAGGCGGTCGGCCGCTGGCGGGTAAGCTGCTGCCGCCCCGGAAGGCCGACACCCGTTCGCCTGAGCCGGTGAGGATGTCGAGGATGCCGTCGCTGTTGACATCGTGGACAGCCACCCGCACGCCGGTCGTCGAACTGGCATTCGCCGGGACGAAGTTCGCGATCTTCGTGCGTGTGTTGCTCTCCGCCAGTGCCTGACCGGAGTACACGTTCACACGCGGCTTCACCCCGGAGTATGAACCCAGGACAAGATCGCCATAGCCGTCCGCGTTCACGTCCCCGATGGCCATGTTCAAGCCGCTCCCGAACGAGCCGGTCAGGGTGAACGTGGTGAACTCTGACGTTGGGGTTGTGCCGGGCGTCAGCGAACTGCCGTTGAAACCGTACACCCGCGAGCCATTCGTGTACCACGCCGAGACGACCAGATCGGCCTTCCCGTCGCCGGTCAGGTCGCCCAGCGCGACGTGAGTACGGCCCTTGAAGTTCGTTCCGGTGGCTACCCTGAAGTCGGCGAGCGTGGCGAAATCGCCCCCGCGGTACACGCGCGCTCTCGGACCACCCTCGTTCGACCCAAGCGCGACCTCCGCCACTCCATCTCCGGTCACGTCGCCCACCGACACCGACAGGATGCCGGTGTAAGTGGAAGCGATGAGCGATGGAGTGGTCACGGCCGAGCCGTTCACTCCGTTGAGCACGGCGAACCGGGCGGCTGTGCTTCCACTTCCAGCGGTGACCGCAACCACATCCGCCACGCCATCCCCGGTCACATCTCCAACCGCGACTCGCACCGCGCCGGTGGACGAGCCGAACGGAGTCGCGGAGAACCGGACGCTGCGATCCGCGTTGTACATCGTGACCTTCGCCACGGTGCCTCCATCAGTCCCGACCGCGAACGGTTGCCCGACCACTGCCGAAAGCGGTGGCGGAGGCGGTGGAGGAGGCGGAGGAGGCGGAGGCGGTGGCGGCGGTGGAGGCGGCGGTGGAGGCGGTGGTGGAGGCGGTGGGGGTGGGCTGGTCGCGAGTTCATCGTGCCCGATGTCCACGCCGTTACCGCTTGGCCGGGCCGTGCCCTCAAAATCGGTCGTCGGAGCGCTGGTCGTTGTGCCCTTATCAATCGCGGAGCTGGTGGACTTGAGGTGATAGTCTCTGGTCGAGGGACTGACGAACAGCGTGCTCGGATCGGACGTGGTGAACGAGTTGGCATCATCCCCAGTCACAGAGAGCCACTGGCCGAGAGTGAGCACGGTGTTTCCGCCATCGACGGAGAAGACGTTCTCGGTGATGTTGTGATTGGACACGAACCCAGAGAGGCTGTCGGCGGAAATCGCAATCGCCCCGCGGAACGAGTGGGCGCTGTGGAGGATGTTGTTGCGGACCGTGTTGTTCGTGGAACCGTTCTGGATGTTCAGCGCCCACCGGCCATCGGCCGCGACGAGCACTGTGTTGTTCACCACCAGGTTTCCAGTTGAAGCACCACCACCATCAATCCGGTACAGCGAGATGCCGCTGGCGTGGGCATCGTAGATCAGGTTGTTGCGGATAGTGGAGTTCTGCACTCCATCGCCGTTGATCCCGGACCCACCTCCTAGCCCGTTGTTGTAGATGACGTTATTCTCGACGAGCGCGTTCGAGATGATCCCATCCCCACCCTGCTCGCCATCCCCGTTCATGTGCAGGCCGTTGGCGCGATTGCCCCACAGGGTATTTCCGCGAACCACCGGCCGGTCGCCGCTGTTGGAAACATAAATGCCGTGTTCGTTGACGGACCGCGAACAGGTGTTGTTCTGGATTAACAGGTCGTCGCTGAAGCCGGTCAGGATGCCCCAATAGCCGTTCTGGTCGCAGTTGTTGTTCTGGATGGTGACGTGATGGTTCAGCACCGAGCGGATGCCCGCCCGAGCCATTCCCGTGACGTTGAAACCCTCGATCGTGATGTAATCCGCCCCTTCGAGATTGATCCCGTGATCGGGTCGGACGGGGTTACCGGCATTGATGGTGACCCCGGCCTCGGCGGAGAACGTGATTCGAGCGCTGGCTGTTCCATCAGTGTCCAGATAAAAGCCCGCGTAGTTTCCGGCCCGAACGATCACTGTATCCCCGGCCTGAACATGATCTGCCGCGAACTGAAGAGTCCGCCACGGACTGGTGGAAGACCCACCGCTAAGAACATCAAGACCGGTTGTGGCGACAACAAACGTGGCCGGAACGGCGCGGTCTTCGAGCCGCTCCACCCCAAGACGGGTGGGTGGGTGTTTGCGTGTGCGCACGAGAGTATCCTCATCTGTGGAAAAACGTGGGCGATGTGACGGGTTGCAAGCGGTCGAGGGGCGGCCCTGGACGAGATTTGGAATGGGCTAACCGCTGATTGCGAATCGGAGAAAGTTAGCGCGCATCTTGCTCGCGAGCAATGCAACTCGGGTTATTCGCGCGTTTCGCGCGCTGGAAATTCCGACACCTGCACGCGAGCGACTGGTGTTACTCGCGTGCGGAAAGAAACGTGGTCATCTCGTGTCCACGAACGAGCGGGTTCCGATTGGAAGGAGCAACAGTCACGGAGGGCGAGTAACGAATTCTCTAACGCCCGGCGCGAGCAATCAACCGCAGGGGATTCTCTCATTTCGCGCACTGGAAAACCGGACAGAAGAGTTCACGAAGCAGCGGCAGTCAGAATCGGCCGCAACTCGCCGGCCAGAAATACAGAACCCGTGACGCACACCAGATCGTTTTCGCTCGCGGCGAAACGGGCCGCTTGCCACGCCTCAACGCTGGTCACGTGCAGCGTGAACGGCTTGTCAGGAGAGACTTCCTTCAGTGTGGTGGCCAACTTCTCCGGCGGGACGCATCTCGGATTGTTGCCGTACTTCGTCACGTGAAAGTGATCGAAATAGCCCGCCAGAATGCGCAGAATTTCCTCGAACTGCTTATCGGCTGACACCGCGAACACGACTCGCTTTGTCCCCGACACCGGGAACGATTCGCGAAGCGTCTTCACGAGCGCTTCGACACTCGGAACATTGTGAGCGGTGTCGAGAATGATCGCGGGGCGCGTGGAGATGAGTTCGATTCGCGCCGGCCACTTCACTTCCGCCAGTCCGCGCACAACGGCGGAATCAGAGATCGGCAGACCCGTTTCACGAAGCCGCTCAAGTGTGGCGATGGCAACCGCCGCGTTCTGGAGTTGGTGCGCGCCGAGCAAGTTGAGTCGCAGACCCACCCCCCAACCCCCTCCCAGTAGGGAGGGGGAGGAAGAAGAGTCAACGCTCGCCGAGAAACCGGAAGACGCAACAACCTCCGTTTCTTCCCCCTCCCTGCGGGAGGGGAAGGAGGATGGAGGGGTGGGTCTCTTTACCCCCACTTCCCACAGCGGCGCACCCAACTCCTCCGCGACCTTGCGAATCACCTCACGCGGGCCGTCTTGTATCACGCCACTCACGACGGGCACGCGGCGTTTGATGATGCCGGCCTTCTGGTAGGCGATCTCTTCGAGTGTGTGGCCGAGTTGCGTCATGTGGTCGAAACCGACATTGGTGATGACCGACACGAGCGGCCGACAGACGTTCGTGCTGTCGAATCGCCCGCCGAGACCGACTTCGATAATCGCGATATCGCATCTTCTTCGCACAAAGTGCAAGAAACCCAGCGCTGTGCCGATCTCGAAGAACGTGGGCGGCGGACGATGCGTTTCCGCTTCCATCGCGCGCACCGCGGGAGCAACTTCCTCCATGCACGCGACTAATTCCGCGTGCGAAATGGGCACTTCATCCACCTGAATGCGCTCTTCGACATGCGTGAGGTGCGGTGAGGTGAACAGCCCGACTCGATAGCCCGCGACGCGCAGCACGGAAGCCAGCATCGCGCACGTTGAACCCTTCCCCTTCGTCCCGGTGACATGAACGAGGCGCACTCGCTCTTGCGGATCGCCGAGCCGACGCAACAGCGCCCGCATTCGCTCCAGCTTCAGGTCCGCCGGCCGCGCCGACCGCACCTCGTAATTGATGCGGCCATACCAGAAGCTCAGAGCTTCTTCGTAAGTCATGGGGTGCAGGGTAAGCAGAATCGCGGTACTGGGACAGAGCCGCGACCGAGAATCCGCGCGCGAATGCCACATCAATTTTGCGCGGGAAGTGACCCGAGAAACTGATCGAGCGCTGTGAGGTACTCGCGGGACGGCGGCCCGTTGTGCCCGCCGCCGGGAACAGACACGAACAACTTCGGCTCGTTCGCCGCGTTGAACAGTTTTCGCCCCAATGCGTAGGGAACAATTCGGTCGGCGTCGCCGTGAGTTTGCAAGAGCGGTCCGTGGTAATTCGGAATCTTCGCCAGCGAGTCGAGGCGCGTGCGCATCAAGCCACGAACCGGCAGAAGAGGAAAATAGCTCGCCGCAGTATCCGGAAGCGAAGTGAAGGTGCTCTCCAGGATCAGCCCGCGTGCTCCGTCCTTGGCGGCAAGATCGACCGCGACTCCACCACCGAGCGAGCGCCCGACAAGAACAATATCCTGTTCACGGACGTTCGTTCGAGCGGCAAGCCAGCGTCGTGCGGCTCGAGCGTCGGTCAGCACGCCAGCTTCGCTCGGCGTTCCCTCACTCCGACCGTACCCGCGATAGTCGAAGACGAGAACGGACGTGTTCAGCCGGTCGCGGAAGAGTTGAAGGGCAAACCGCCAATCACTCACGTTGCCCGCGTTGCCGTGTGCGTAGAGAACGACCGCGCGGGGTGCGCGTGCCTCCGCGAACCAACCGTGGAGCCGGGTTCCATCCGCCGATTCAAACCACGCGTCTTCGATCCCCGGCTCCGCTGTCCAATCACCGTTGGGGTATGTTCTCGGTTGGAATACGACCGAATCTTCCAGCGGTCTGCCGCCAAGCCAGGTGCAGCCAACCACCGAAAGCAAAGCTACGCCGATAACGAGGACGGTTGCTCGGCTCATATCGTCCTCACGCGGCGCGATGCTTCCTTCATTGGAATCGGATTGACCCGCGATATGGTGATGACGATTCGTTCCGTCAAGAGCGAATCAAATTGTCCGCGCACGAAGAAAGCCCACGGACGTCCGCGGGCTTTCTTGTTTGCACCTTCGGAGTGGTGTGGCAAATCGGAGCCGCGACCGTCAGGGAGCGCCACAGTTGATCGCACCCTGACGGTCGCGGCTCCGATTTACTACCCCTGCACCGGCATGCAGACCTGTTCGAGGAGCTTCTCGCACTTCTCCTGAATGATGTCAGCGAGGTTGGGAAGCGGAGTGCCTTCGGGGAGAGCTTCTCGGACGGCCGCGATCCAGCGCGGGAATGCGTAGAGCTGCGCGAAGCCGTCGAGCGACACCGCTTCGAGTCGCGCGTGCTTTCCGCGCCGCTCCGCTTCCTGCAAGAGCGTCTTGCTCTTGCCCGTCACCGTGATGTCGTCTTCGGGGCGAAGCAGAATCAGGTGATCGACCATCGTTGGCTCGGTGTTCATCACAGCGAGCTTCACTTCCAGGTCTTTTGGCTTGCCCGCGCCGCGAGCGAGGAACAACCCAATGCCAACCTTCCACGGCTGACCGTCCTTACACGCCCAGTGCGCGATCGTGACGACGCCGTAGGTTGGGTGATCGCCATAAGACCACTCGTTGACAACGTGCTGAAGTCGCCACGGGCCGACCTTCACTCCGTGTTCGTGGCAGAGGCTCAGGAACGTGCCCAGCCCGGATTGCAGTTCGCGAGTTGCTCCGGTGAGAGCGCCTTCGGGTTCAAGCTTCCTGCGAGCCGCACGCTGTTCCTGCTCCCACAACTCCATGATCGCTGCGCTCTTGATCTTCACCACAGGGGCGGGCGATAGGTGCGCGGATACCGCTGACGGAAAGGATGCCAGTCCAGGAGACAGGAGACAGGGATCAGGAGTCAGTGAAGCCAGCGCCGGCTTCCCTGTTTCCTGTTTCCTGTTTCCTGTTTCCTGAACTGTCTCCTGACTCCTGATTCCTGACTCCTGATTCCTGTCTCCTGTCCCCTCGACTTGGTCCACCGCGACCGCCATTGGCACTTCATCCATTGTTGGCAGCGGAGGAGTGGCAATCAACTCTGGCGGAAGCGGAGGAGGAGTTTCCATCGCGGTTGTCGGCGAAGGGAGAGACGCGGGTGGATCGGCGGGCGTTTCCACCATGTCCACATGCTTGAACGTGATCGGCATGGGAAGCGGTTGCATCGGCTGAATCGGTTCGTTCTCTTCGCGACCAAGCAGAGCCGCGATTCGGCTGGCGGGATCGACCGCAGGCATTTCGGACTCGCGAACAGGCGCGCCCGCCACTTCCGGCATCGCGGCCGACACATCGAATCGGGAGGGAGGCAGCGCAGGTGGTGTCGTCTTCTCCGCTTCGGCTCTGTCTTCTGTCCTCTGTTCTCTGCCTTCTGATCTCTGACTTCTGTCCTCTGTCCTCTGTCCCATGTCGTCTGGTCCGTAGACGATGTGGTCGAACAGGTGGCGGAACTGTTGGAGCATGTCGCGGAGCGTTGGTTCGGTGCGAGCGATGCGCGACACTTGCTCATCGGTGAAGGGATAGATTTCGGCAATTGGTTCGGTGCTGGGCGGCAGTTCGCCGATGCACGGGCGCAGGCGAGCTTCCACCACGCAGCGCACCAGTTCGCCGCGCGGAGCTTCCAGGCGCAGCGCCTTCACTGTTCCGTGCTTGGGAACGTGAACGGGGTTATTCAAGCGGTCCTGAATGTAGCCATCGAGCGACGGGACGAAGCGGTTCCACAATCCGCGTTCGGCGAAGATGAGGAAACACAGTCCGTCGATCTGGTGCATCACCTGAACGATGCCCGCGAAGAACGCCTCGGCGGTTCGGTGAGCATCGTCCGTTCGGCGGGCGAGCAGCAAGTCTTCGAGCTGATCGAACGCGACCACCACGGGCGTCTTCAGGCTGCGGAAGATCTCGGTGAGAACCTTGAAGAGCGCGAGAACCAAATCCTGCCGCGTGGGGCGGACGTGGAACTCCAGTTCCGCGAAGCCGTAGGTGAGGAAGTTCGCCAGTTCGGATTCATCGTGCAGAAGCGTGGACTTCGCGAAGCCCTGGAAGATATGCCGGCGCATGAGGCCCGCGGCGTTGTGAGCTTCGCTCTTCTGAACGTGAGTGGAGACGAGATCGAACGCCTTTTGTGGAGTCAGTCCGGCATCGGCGAGTGCCTGCGGAAGTGGCGTTGGCATGCGTGCGAAGTTGGAATAGCCGCTCAAGTTCTCCGCGAGCCATTCGGCCCGCTCTTGAGCTTGCTGAGTGCCCAAACCGAGCCTGCGCGCCCATCGACCTAATCCCGGAGGCGGAAAGAGTTCTACCTTCTCGACTCGACTCAACTCGCGAAGAGCCACGCCAAGTTGCCTGCGCACCAGTTGATCGCCAACGAACTCCAGCGGACGCACGCCCTTCTGCTTTCCGCCACCCAGAAGCGTGTCGATGATCTGAAAGAGCAAGTATTCGAGGAAATCAGTATCGCGCTGATACACGCCGGGCGTGACGAGCAGTTGCCATTGTCCGCCGAGTCCGTGCTTGATGCTGTGCAGCAGGTGCGTCTTGCCCGCTCCCTTGTTCCCCAGCACCGGCACGACTTCGCTGTGCGTTTGCGGGTCGTAACGGTAAAGATCAATGATCGCGTGCAAGAGATCGCGTTCCGCGGCGAATAACTCCGGGACGTGGAAGCGAGCGCACACCTCATCGTCGGGGTTCCGCGCGAAATAATTGCGGAACGGATTCCCCGCGCGCTTCAAGACATCTCGCGCACGCGAGGAGAGAGTTGTTTCGGGGGCGACTGTGGCGGTGGCGGTCATCCTTGAACCTCCGGTTCGTCATTGGTCATTGGTCATTCGTCATCTGTCGTTCGTCATTCATCCTTCGTGAAGCACGATGAGGCTCTTCGGAATCGGCCGAACACGAATGACTAATGACTCAGGACGAATGACTACTGACGACGCAGCGAAGCGTAATAGGCGATTCCGTGTCCGACGAGCAGTGCGTAAGCAGGTTCGGGCATTGCATAGAGCGGGCCGGTCCACGCGGGGAGCGTGATGGCTCCGTCCGCGTGCAAGTGTCTGAGGCAGTCGTGAAACGCGCCGATGGATGGAGGCAATTCGAGCACCGTGAGCGCGCGGAAAAGTTCCGGCAGCGGGCAATCGGTGGCTCCGGTCCAGTCCGCGAGGTGAGCGAGGATCGAGGAAGCGAGATCGGTTTCGGGTGGCGCGTCGAGAAGGGCGACTCTTGGACCCGCCCCTCCATCCTCCGTCCCCTCCCGCAGGGAGGGGGAGGAAGACGCGGAGGCGTCGGAGGCGCCGGTTCGTTCAAGCAGCGCGCGTACTTCTTTCTCTCCTCCCTGCAGGGAGGGGTTGGGGGTGGGTTTCTGAATCTTCCCCGCGCTGACGCCCGGCAGCACGCGAGTGACGGCTTCCTTCAGCCCTTGCAGGCTCTCGGCCATTCGGCGCGCGGTGTCGAGCAATTCGCCCACTTCGCCTTGCCGTGCTTCCAGTACGCGAACGAAGTCTTCCAACACCTGCTTGGGGTTCACCGCGGCCAACAGAAACTCCCAGCCCTTTTCGGTGAGGCTGTAAAGTTCTCGCGGGGATTTGCCCTTCGTGTCGGTGGCGATGACGCTCACGAGTTCATCGGCGAGGCACTTCTGTGCTGCGGGCTTGGCGGCTGCGGTGTTGGGAAATAGCCCCGCGTCGGTCTTCCCCGCGAAGAGCGGAAGCCCGTCGGGAGAAGAAGCTGCCCGTGTGAGCGCATCAGTGATCTGTTGAGTGATCTTGTCGGCCACGATCCGCTTCCGTGCGTACGCTTCGACCAAAACTGAGGGACACTCCAGGCGGATGCTACTCCGAAGAGAGCCACGGTTGCAACCCCGACTGGCGCGCGGCATGATGGACGCGCGATCCACACCATTGCAGGAGAACAATCATGAGCCGAGGACTGGCCGCGCTTACGCTTCTCGCGGTGCTGGGAACGACCACCGCGACCGCTGCGGACGATCCGAAGTTGCCGGAGACCAAAGTCTTCGACAAGCTTGTTGTGGATAGCCTTCGCGACGTTCACAACAAGGGCGCGGAGCTGTTCAACGAGGCGAAGGATTTTCCCGGCGCCTATCGCATGTATCAGGGAGCGCTCTTGACCATCCGTCCGCTACTTGCACACCGACCCGAAGCCCAGAAGATCATCGCGGATGGACTGGCCGCCGCGGAGAAAGTCCCCGACCTGGCTGACGGCAAAGGTCCGGACTTCGCGCGCAAAGCCTTTGTGCTTCACGAGGCGATTGAAGGAGTGAGGAAGCACCTCAAGATTGCCATCGGCGACAAGAAGCCAGACGACAAGAAGCCGGATGACAAGAAGAAGCCAGAGGAGCCAAAAAAGTAGGTGCCGCGAGCCGAGCGGCACAAATCAGAGCCGCGACCGTCAGGGAGCGATCTTGCTCTCCGCTCCCTGACGGTCGCAGCTCTGATTTACGCTCCCTGACGGTCGCGGCTCTGATTTACGCTCCCTGACGGTCGCGGCTCTGATTTGCGCTCCCTGACGGTCGCAGCTCTGATTTGCGCTCCCTGACGGTCGCAGCTCTGATTTGCGCTCCCTGACGGTCGCGGCTCTGATTTGTGCTGCTCGGCTCTACTCTTCACACCGCAATGAGTAAAGAACTCACTCCCGGCCGGTATCGTCACTATAAGGGCGGCGAGTACGAGGTGATCGGTGTCGCCCGGCACAGCGAGACGGACGAGTTACTGGTCGTTTACCGGCCGCTTTATCACGACACGGGCCTGTGGGTGCGACCGCTCGCGATGTTTCTCGAATCGGTCACCCACAACGGCGAAGTTGTCCCGCGTTTCGCTTACATCGGCCCAACCTCACCATGACCACACTTGTCGGAAACTCGTCCGTTCTCTGTGCGATTCACCACGCGATCGAACAGGTATCCGCGACGGATGCCACCGTACTCATCCTCGGCGAAACAGGGACCGGCAAGGAGCTTGTGGCTCGTGCGATCCACGCTCAGAGTCGTCGGGCGAACTGCGCGTTCGTGCCGGTAAACTGCGCGGCTCTGGTGCCTTCCCTTGTTGCCAGCGAGTTGTTCGGCCACGAAGTCGGCGCGTTCACCAGCGCCGTGAAGCGTCGAATTGGGTGCTTTGAACGCGCTCACGACGGAACGCTGTTCCTCGATGAAATCGGCGATCTGGAGCCTGATGTGCAGGCGAACTTGCTCCGCGTCCTTCAAGAGCGCGTGATCGAGCGTCTCGGAGGAAGTGAGCCAATTCGCGTCGATGTGCGGCTCGTCTCGGCAACCAACGGCGATTTGCTGGCAAAGGTGCGCGAAGGACAGTTCCGCGCGGACCTCTTCTACCGGATGAATGTGTTCCCGATCAGCATTCCGCCGCTTCGTGACCGCAAAAGCGACATCCCCGCGCTCGCAGCGCACTTCCTGACGCACTTCGCAAAGCAGCACGGCAAACCCGCGGCCATCATCCCGACACAAACGCTTCGCGTGCTGACCGCTCACGACTGGCCGGGGAATGTCCGCGAACTTCAAAACATTATCGAACGCGCTGTGATCGTGAGCGCGGGCGAAGAACTGGCTGTTGATCGCGCGTGGTTGGCGGCAACGTCTCCGGTTGAAACCGCGCGCACCTGGGCCGAACAGGAGAAGGCCCGCATTCTCTCCGCGCTGCGTGCAGCGAACGGGCGAATTTATGGTCCCGGAGGAGCAGCTCAACGACTCGGCCTGAAGCCCACCACGCTCTACGGCAAGATGCGCAAGCACGGTCTGAAGCGTGACGCGGATTGGACATAATCTTTCAGAGCCGCGACCGTGAGGGAGCGCTTCACCAAGAACGCTCCCTCACGGTCGCGGCTCCGAAAGACCACCCTTCGTCACCCAACCAAATCGCGTCACGCTCTTCACATCCAACTACTGCATTTCCAGGGCATTTTCGCGCGGCACACAGAGTGCAATTGCGCCTCGCTGGTTTCTTTCCACTCCAATAAGGAGAACGCGATGGCTCACGTTGTGACCGCTCCTTGCACCGGCTGCAAGTACACCGATTGCGTGGTGGTCTGCCCGTGCGAGTGCTTCTACGGAGACGAACAGCAGCTCTACATCGACCCTGACGACTGCATCGATTGCGGAGCGTGTATCCCCGAATGCCCGGTCGAAGCGATCTTTCTCGATGCCGAAGTCCCCACGAAGTGGGCAAGCTACACTCAACTGAACGCTGAGCGCGTGAAGGTCCTCAAACCACTCGGCGCAAACGTGACCGAAAAGCAATGATCAGAGCCGGAAGCGTCAGCGACGGGTTCCCAAAACACCACCGCGACGTTTCTGGCTCCGGAAGAGAAACCCGTCGCTGACGCTTCCGGCTCCGATTCGAGGACGGGTTTCCTCAAGTCCGTCCATTTCGTAAAACGAAGCGCGCGGGCGGAGTCTGCACGCTTTTCTTCTTGTGGTGGAGTGGTGTCATGTCGGCGGATGCGACCCCAGCCCCTCAACCTCAGCCGCAACCTGCACCATCGACAGCCGCTCAGCCGCAACCAACACCCGCACCGCCCGCTCCGCCGACCTGGGAACCACTCGCTCCCCTCGAACGGCGAATTCTTGGCGTGCTGGTCGAGAAACAAAAAACGTCGAAGACGGCCGATGCGTATCCACTGACACTCAACGCACTGGTCACGGGCTGTAACCAGAAATCGAATCGCGACCCAGTGCTCGACCTGAACGAAATCGAGGTGGAAGAAGCAATCGAGCCGCTTCAGAAACGTGGGCTGGTGACGCGAATCACCGGAGGCCGCGTGGACCGCTTCCGACACGAACTGTACGAAGCCTGGACGAAGAACAAGACCGAACTCGCGGTGCTTGCCGAGTTGCTTCTGCGTGGGCCGCAAACGAAAGGCGACTTGCGCATCCGAGCAGCGCGCATGGCGGCGATTGACTCGCTGGAGGCACTCGACGAGGTGCTCAAGCCTCTGCTCGACCGCCGACTGGTTGCGTACCTCAACGATCCGGAGCGCAGAGGGGCCGTGATCTCGCATGGCTTCCACACGTCCGAGGAGTTGACGCGACTCAAAGCTCATCACGCCAGCGCGCCGGCTTCCGTGACGGAACCCGACTCGCAACTGGTTCGACCGTCCGCGGCGCTGGAAGAGCGCCTGAGCGCGGCACTGGCAGAAATTGATGCGCTCAAGGCTCGCGTGGGGACTCTGGAAACTCAATTGGCCGACGTGCGCCAGCAGTTGGGACTCGCAACCGACGAGCCGGCGACCTGAGTTGCCGGAATTGATCTTGGCGAACCGGCTCGGTTTGAGTGAGCATTCTGGGAGTCGCCGGGATTGCGTCACATGAACGAACTCACCTGGCAAACGGAGACCGATCCGGTCACCCTGTTGCTTGAGTTGTACCCCAGGCGCGGGTTGCACAGCACGCAGCCGCAAACGCGCAAGTGCCGCATGTACCTGTTGGCCTGCGCGCGCCGACAGTGGGGGCAACTCCCGGCGGTCTGCCGCGCGCTGGTGGAACTGGCCGAACGCTATGCCGACTCACCCAAAAGCCAGGCGGAGTTACGCAGCGCGCTTGCGCCCCTCGCCGAGCAACTCCTGAACTCCGATGGCGAACCGAACGAGCTGGCGGAAGCAACCGCCGCGCTCACCGCGCTGGGCCACTCGATCCCCACCGATGAACCGCTCGAAAAACCTCTCTCGCTCTCCGCGGATCAGTGGCAGGGATTGATCCGTCTGGTGTATCTCCCCTTCGAGAAAAAAACTCCACCTTTCACCTGGGTGCCGCAAGACTATCACTCGATCGAGCTTCTCCGCGAAGTGGTCGGTAACCCCTGTCGCTACATACCGTTCTCCTCTTCGTGGCGGACTGACACCGCGTTGTCACTGGCTCGTCAGATGTACGAAAGCCGCGAGTTCAGCGCGATGCCGATTCTGGCTGATGCACTTCAAGATGCCGGCTGCGACAACGAAGAGGTGCTCAACCATTGCCGAGACGACCAGCAACAGCATGTTCGCGGGTGCTGGGTCGTCGATCTGGTGCTGAACTTCAAGTGAGACTCGCCGGCTCTTCGCCCAGTTGGGGCGAACC
>JAKEEV010000951.1 GCA_022616395.1 Planctomycetia bacterium
CCTGGCGAATCAGATCGCGGAGCCGGGCGGCTTCTTCGTAGTCTTCGGCCGAGATAGCCGCTTGCATCTGTTTCTTCCACTCGTTGAGTCGCACTGCCTTCGGCGCTTTACCGGCGTGAGTGATGCACCGGTGGATTCGTTCGAGCAGCGGTTCGAGCGCGAGGCGAAGCGCTTCGTAATCGTGTGGACAACCCAGCCGACCCTCAGCCTTGAACTCGGCCAGCGTGAGGCCGCACACTTCGCACGCCAAAGTCGGCGGTGAAGCGATGCCCTCACTGGTCTTGCCTCCCCCTTCGACTGAGTGTGGGAACTGGTTCATCAGGAGGTTGAGGAGAGCTTTGAGGTCGAGTTGCGGGCCGGGTTGTTCGGGAATGAGCTTCCGCTCGCGGGCGCACCGCTCGCACAGGTGCAATTCCCGCTTCTTCTTGTTCGCAATGTCGGTCAGGTGAACGCTGGCCGGGTTACCGCAAATCTGACACTTCACCCCAGACCTCCGGTCGGGGAAATTTGAAATCCGAAGCACGAAATTCAAAAAGAAGACACGAGAGAAGCACAACGGTCAAGAGGACTCATGGCCCACGGGCACTCTTTCACCCTCCAGGCGATTTCGGATTTCGTGCTTCGGATTTCAAATTTCCCCAGGTTAGCTGGCTTCCAGTTCCTTGATGCGGTCGCGGACGCGGGCCGCTTCTTCGTAGTTTTCTTCGGTGACAAGCTGCTGGAGGCGTCGGCGGAGGGTGGTTAACTCCACCTGAGCGCCTTGAGTGCGAGGCAATCGGCGAGGGGTCTTGCCAACGTGTCGCGTCTCTCCGTGAATGCTATCGAGTAGCGGAAGCAGTTCCGCCTTGAAGGTATCGTAGTCGTGAGAGCAACCGAATCGACCGTGGTTGCGGAACTCCAGGTAAGTGATGCCGCACACTTCGCAGGCAGGTCCGGTCGCGGGCGCGTCGGCGTCTTCAGAAGCAGCCGGTTCGGATGACTTCGCAGCTTTCTTTTGCGGTTCGTAAAGATATTTCTTGGCGCAATCCTCGCACAGATGGACCTCCTCGTAGCGGTCCTCCCCGAGAACGTCGGTGATGTGCAAGGTGGCTTGCTTCGGACACCGCTGGCACTTCATCGCCCGGCCCCTCTACTCTCGATCGGCTGCGTGGGAACTCTTACCACGAGCTGATCCCGCGCCAGGACTTCACTGACTGCGTGTGGTGCATTCTAACATCGAGCACGGTCATTGTCATTGGCGCCCGGAGCAGTAGGCCCGCCGAGCCGAGGCGGGCGTTTGTCGGAGCCGCGACCGTCAGGGAGCGAAAGTCAAAGAACGCTCCCTGACGGTCGCGGCTCCGATTGGTGCCGCTCGGCTCGCGGCACCTACGAAAAACCCTCTTGCCCTCCCCACCTCACTCCGGGTACTCTCCGCCGCCTTTGTCTGCGGTGAAGGTGTCATGGACCAGACGCCAGGTGTAGGATTCCGGCATTCGCCCGCGTGGCTGATCGCAGCCGCGCTTGTGGTCATTGCGCAGGCTGGGTTGGCTCTGGCTCTGTTTGGTTCATCGCGGGCGTGGACAGCGGTCACCGACGACCGACCGATTCTCTCCGGCCGACACCCACTTCACCTCTATCACGGAACGCTTGGCTCCTCCGCGTTTCGCGACAGACGCACTTCCACCTGCTACGACCCCGCATTTCAAGCCGGCTATCCGAAGACGCCCGTTTTCGATGGCGGAAGCCGACCCGCGGAACTGTTCGCGTTCGCGGGTGGGCGCAACTATCGACCCAGTGCGTACAAGTTCGGCGTCTTCGTCTTCTTGCTGCTGGTGCCCGTTGGATTCATCGCGGCGGCGCGCGGCGCGGGCTTGCCGGCGGGTGCAGCGGTGCTCGCGGGCTGCTGTGGAGTTGTGCTCGGCTGGTCGCCGGCCGTTCGGCACATGATCGAGGAGGGGCAACTCGACTTCCTCGGGGCCGGGCTGGCGGCGGCGGTGTTCGTGCCGTGGTTGGGGCGCTATGCAAAAACACCTGGCGTTGAAGCGTGGATGGTGCTCGCGGGGCTGGCAGCCATCGGCTGGTACGCTCACCCACTGGTGTGGCTGGGCTTATTGCCGGTGGTGTTCGTCTTTTATCTGGTGTTCGCGCCGAGACACGGTCCGGGTTGGCATCTCGGTCTGGCCGGCATCACGATGGCGGGGATTGCTCCGAACGCGTGGTGGCTCATCGACTGGGGGAAATACTGGTGGTTGAGGCAACCCACAGCGCTCGACCACATTCCGCTCCCGGAGTGGCAATCGGTTCTGGGTGGACCGGGCGACTACGCAAGCTTGTGTACCGGATTCCCCGGTGGTCCCCTGATTCCGCTTGCGGCAATCGCGGGGCTTGTATTTCTGTGGCTGACGCATCATCGGGGCGCTGCGAGTCTGGCGGTGGTGGCGGCGGCACTGACGGTCGGCGCGGCACGACTGGCGGCGACGTGGCCGTGTGTGCCCGCGGATGTGCCGGGGCGTGTTGTTCCACTGGCTCTGGCGTTTCTGATGCCGGCAGCGGCATTCGCGGGCTGGGAAATGCTGCGCCGATTTCGCATGGCGAGCGCGGGGGCAATTCTGGCGGCCTGCGGGCTGGTGATTGTGGCCTGGGCGGACGGTCCCGATGATTCGCTGGCGCGAGCAACGGGACTTCACGCTGAACCGCTTGTCATTGGCTTCACTCCCGAACAAAAGCAGTTGATGTCAGCGATCGGCGAACACACAACGCCCGAAGCTCGCATCCTCTGGGACGACGCGAACCCGAAGCTTGGCTGGAACTGGCCGGCTCTGTTGCCGATTTACACGAACCGCGCCTACCTGGGTGGGCTTGACCCCGCTTCGGAAATCGACCACGGGCATTGCGCTCTGTGCGACGCACGCCTCAACGGTCGACCGCTGGCGGAGTGGACGGATGCGGAACTCACTGAGTTCTGCCGGTGGTACAACGTCGGGTGGGTGGTGTGTCGCGGAAATCACACGACGGATCGCTGGAGTCGATACCCTGCGGCTCGTGTTGTCGCTCGCTTAACCGAAGCCGGTCAACCGGTGGTGCTGTTCGCGATTGACCGCCCGCGTTCGTTCATCCTCAGCGGAAGCGCGGTGTGGGAGTCCGCGAACGCCAAGCGAATCGTGCTGACGGATGTGAAACCCAACGCCGACGGCGAGGTGCATTTGAGCCTCCATGCATTTGAGGGGCTGCGAGTTTATCCGAGCTATGTGAAGGTAGAAAAGCTCCACGACCCCACCGGCCGCGACCCGATCCAACACATCCGCCTCCGCACTCCCGGACCCGTGCCAAGAGTGACGTTGGTCTGGGAACACCCGTAGGTTGGCTCGGCGTCGAGTCCTTCCGTGACTTTTTGGGTGTCGGCCCCCCACCCACACCCCCCTGATTTCTGTCCATCGCGTTTTTCCCATGATTTATTGGGTTTGGTCACTTTGTGGTGCAAAGAGGTGGCCTTTATAGCGGCCGTTTGCCTGTTTTTCCGGTGTTTGCTGTGGCCAGGGGGTGGCCTCAACGACTCCGCACTTCACCAACAACGCAACCGTGCCGCGAGTCGCAAATGAGCGCCCCCGGCGCGCAGGGAGAGCCAGCAGGGATACGAAACTCGCATCCCAGGTGCGTCTATCGCCCTCAATACAACTTAATGAGCGATAAGTGAACGTTTGTCAAGTAACAGATTGCAACAAACCCACTTTGAACTTTGAGGGAACTGCCCCCATCCGCCGAAGTTCTGCGCGCGATCGAGGCGAACCCGATCAACGCCACCGCAAAGGAAACGAATTCACCCACAATTGCCCGCACAAAGTGGCAGGAAGTACCAATAGGGCACAGTGGCACCCTTCCCGAAAGTCTGTCCGCATTAATTGCTGAAAGCGTGGGTGAATTCGACGGCTCCGAAAAGATGAGAGTCGAGCCCACGACCC
>JAKEEV010000952.1 GCA_022616395.1 Planctomycetia bacterium
TATCCTGGAAGCAACCGAGGATGCCACCCCAGTCGCTCGGATCATCAACCCGCACCCAGGCGAGCACGGACAGAGCGTCTTTCGGGAGGAATGTCGCGTCCGGCGCGACTCGCTCCTTGACCATCACGCCATCGGAAGGACCGATAAGATGGAGATGCACTGGGAGGCTGTCGGTGATGAGTTTGGGAGTGCCGAGGATCGCGCCAGGCAACTTGCCGACGCGATCAATCACCATCTTGTTGGAGACTCCATCGGCGTCGAAGACCCAGTGAGCGGTTGGCTTCAGGTCGGGCTTGGGAGCGGTGACCGCTGGCTCGTGCCGGAACACCACGACGGCCAGTATGGTGACCACACACGCACCAGCCCCCACTTTCGCCCACGGTTTCGACATGATGCGCTCTTGGGTTGGCGTAGGACAGTCTGGACACCTGTCTATTTGTAGAACAGGCTGCCAGCCTGTCTAAAGGAATGACAGGCATCTTGCCTGTCTGTTTTCGTAAGAACAGACAGGCAAGATGCCTGTCCTACTTACTCCGACTTTGGGAAAAGTATAGCAGTCAGACGTATGTTTCGGGTGAAATAGAAGAACGCGGCCAACCAGCGAACTTGCGCAAACATTCTGCTCGCGGCTCCGTTGAGTTTGTTGACAGGGGTAGTTCGCGGATGATACCGTAAATTCCACGGACCTCGCTCAATTGTAACTGATGACTTTGGAACCCCGTCCTTGACCCCGTAGCCCGCGGCTGCGGTCTCGACGGATTGGTACACGTCCCCAACTCGGGAGATACTCGACATGGCCGTGAACAAAGGTGTTTGGGGAATCGACATCGGCCAGTGCGCTCTCAAGGCGCTGAGACTGGAGATGATCGACGACAAACCAACAGCGACCGCGTTCGACTACGTCGAACACACGAAAATTCTCTCGCAGCCAGACGCAGACCCGGACGCGCTCATCCGCGAGGCGCTCGAAAAGTTCCTCTCCCGCAACGATGTCAAGAATGACGATGTGGCGGTTGGCATCGCGGGGCAGTCCGGTCTGGCGCGGTTTGTCAAACTCCCTCCGGTCGAAGAGAAGAAGATCGCGGAGATCGTCAAGTTCGAGGCGAAGCAACAGATTCCTTTCCCACTCGACGAGGTCGTGTGGGACTTCCAGAAGATCGCCGGTGGAGAGGCCGTCGATGGCTTCGCGCTCGAAACCGAGATTGGTCTGTTCGCCATGAAGCGGGATGTGATCTCCCGTTACCTCGGTTACTTCACCAGTAGCAAGATCGAGGTTCACTTCGTTCAGATGTCTCCGCTTGCTCTGGTCAACTTCGCCACTTACGAGTTGCTCAAGAAGGATGAGGCGAAGAAGGAGGAAGTCGAAGACCCTGCCCCGCGTGGCAAGAAGCGTTGTACGGTGGTCATGGACGTGGGCACGGATGCATCAAACCTCATCATCACCGACGGCGGAAAGATCATCTGGCAACGGCCGATTCCGCTCGGAGGAAATAACTTCACCCGCGCTCTGACCAAGGAACTCAAACTCACTTTCGCGAAAGCCGAACACCTCAAGCGCAACGCGGCCAAAAGTCCCGACATGGCCAGCATCCTCAAGGCGATCAAGCCGGTCCTCACCGACTTCGTCGGCGAAGTTCAGCGCTCGCTCGGCTACTTCACCAACACGCACCGAGACGCTCATGTCGCGTACATGGTTGGGCTGGGGAGCGCCTTCAAGCTTCCCGGCTTGCAGAAGTACCTCGCGGACAAGCTGGCTCTGGAAGTGAAGAAGCCCACCAAGTTCGAGAAGCTCAGCGGAGACAGCGTGCTGAACGATCCGCTGTTCCAGGAGAACTTGCTCACGTTCCCGGTCGCGTATGGGCTGGCACTTCAGGGGTTGGGTCAAGCTCGGCTGACAACGAATCTTCTGCCTCAAGAAATCCGCATGGACCGGCTGATCCGGGCCAAGAAGCCGATGGCCGTGGCCGCCGCGGCTCTGATGTTGGTGGGTGTCGTTGGGTTAGCGGCCGGATTCTCCAAGCCCTATGCCGCTCTCAACGACGAGAATCTCACGAAGGCAATGGCCTCGACCAAGGACACGGCGAGCGCCTTCAGCGCGCAAGAGGGGAGATACAAGACCAAGGAAGAGGAATCAAAGAAGAAGGAAGAGGAGACCAAGACGATCATCGCCGGCCAGGAGGAGCGGCTTAACTGGCCGCGGTTCGTCGAGGTGTTCACCGCGAGTCTTCCTCACCCGGGTGAGAAAGGGAACCTGAACGAGACTCAGGGGCAGACCAACAGCTCCCTCCAGCCCTTCAGCCAGGTGCAATTGTGGAAGGGAGAAGGCATGGCCGGGCAAGCGGCTCTGGATTGGTTCAACAAGCGGATGCGGGTTGGCGTGCCCATCGAAGAGGCGATTGCGGATGAGCGTTCCGACCATCCCAAAGCGCTGGCCATGGTGAACGTCGAGACCGTTCATACCCGGTATGTGAAGAACCTCAACGGTTTCCTCCAGGCGGCCCACACGCGAGTCAATGACCTTTACGACAGCCGGATCGCCGACTGGATGAGGGATGAGGACCGCGAGGAGGATCCCGTCACGGATCCCGCCAAGCCGGAGAAGCGGTGGAAGCCCAAAAATCAGGAGGTGAATGAGGGGTGGGTCATCGAGATTCGAGGATACACCGATTACGACACCAAGGCGGTTCCCGGCAAAACATTCGTTCGCCAGGCGCTGCTTCGCAACCTCCAGCGCATTGATGTGTTCGCCACCGCCACGGATGAGGGGAAGATCGGTCGATTCATCCACTCCGGTGTGCAGGATCCGGTGAAGGGAAAGGTGACCTGCGCGTTTGTTTACAACGTGTGGATTACCAACCCACAACCGAACACCTTCTCTTACATCGACAAGACGTATCTCGATGCGCTGGTTGGTGGAGGGGGGACCTCGCCTGTGGCAGGCGGAGGATTTGAACCAGGCGATCCGGATGAACGCGGAGGAATGCCCCCCACGCCAATGCCAGGACCGACGGGAGACACGCAAGGCACGACCACACCAACGGACCTCGCCCCCGCGTGGCAGGGACTTGGCTCTACCGGTAGAACGGTGGGTGGAACTGCTCCTGGGAATCAGATGACGCCCGGCAGCATCGTCCCACCGGGAGGAGTCGTTCAGCCGGGTGGAATGCAGCCCACCAAACCGAAGGCCGGCAACGACGAACGCCGGCGGTATGAGTTCGTGGTGATGCTGATCTGGCGCGAGCCGGGCCTTCCCGCCGGAACGCCCGATCCGAATGCCGGAACTCCGGCCGCGACCACCGAACCCGGCCGCGACAACTGATTCGCCGGACCAAAACACCATCGGGACCGCTTTCCGAAAGAGAATCGGGGGCGGTCGGAACCTCACATAAAACTACCGCCGGGTTTCAGCCATGAAGAAAGACAACGCACTCAAGAAGCATCACTTCTGGATTCTGCTGGGGTTAGTCCCGCTGTTGGCGCTGATTGCCGTGTTGATCATCAATTCCAGCGTCGGCGGGAAAATCGCCGACAAAGATGGCGAGATCGAGAAAGCTCAGAAGGCGATTCCCACGGGAACCCCGAAGTCCGAGGGGGACATCAACCGAGTCACGAAATTCGGTGATGATGTGGCGAGCAAACAGGGCGGTTTGTGGAAGGCGAACTGGGATCGGCAAAAGGACTTCTTCACCTGGCCGGAGCACCAGATTCTCAAGCCCCTGGAGGACGCCTACCTCGGCAAGAGGAAGGACTTGAGTCTCAAGTTCGGTGACCCGATCCCGCTGGATCCAGGCGACCTGGCTGTTTTCAAGAACACGGACACCTACTTGGCCCAGTTCTCCAATGTGGCTCCAGGGATCGCGGGGAAAGGCACCGGAATGGCCGACAAGATCGCCCCCACGCAGTTCCGGGGCGGCTGGCAGTCCGTGTTGAGACACGTCTCGGCCAATGGTTGGGGGGAGAAGAATCTCACGAAGGATCAGGTGTGGCTGGCTCTGGAGGACATCTGGGTTCAGCGATCCTTGCTCTCCGCGGTGCAATCGGTGAACGAGAGTCTGGCCAAGTTTGAACGCGTGAGGTACGTGAAGGATGGTGTGGTGATTGATGATCCGAAAGGACCGCAGAACGATCCGAAGCGTCGGCTGTTTCGCGGGCGCACCTGGGAAGTCGCGCTGGAGGTGGTGAAGGACGGGAACGACGACCGGCTGACCGGAACACTGACCAACATCAGCAACCGCTTGCAACTCATGGGCATCGGGAATGTGATGACCCTCAATGTGTGGATCGACAGGAAGAGCCAGCCGATCCCCTTCAAGATCAGCGGCGAGTTTTTGCCCGGCAAGGGCGCGATGAAGCCCGTCAAGGATAAGGACGGCAAGGAAACGGGAGAGATGGTGCCGGCCAACGTGTTGACCATCGATCCGCTCGACGACCACAAGATCACGGGCCTCGTGGAGGAGATCGAGATCACACGCGTCGAGCAAGTGTTCGATGCGCGAACGGTTCCAATCAAACGGATCGACGCGCTGGCGCTGAGTTACCCCGACAGCCGCAATGCCAACGCGCAGTTCCACGCGCACCGCCTCTTGCCTGAGGCTCAACCGACTCAGGGAACCCAGACAGACCCGATGGGCCTGGGGGGCACACCAGAAACTCCCACCCCGATGGGCATGGGTTTCCCCGGTGGTCCCCCCACTGGTCCCGGCGCTGGCACCACTACGACAGGCCGAAAGTCGGGTGGTGGAAGCATCACGGAGATTCTTGACGCGAACAAGAAACGCTACATCGCGATTACCGATCAAGTTCGCCGAATGCCGGTCGGGATCGTCCTGATTGTCGATCAGGCTTACATCCAGGATGTCCTTCTGGCGTTCACCAACTCCCCGCTGCGGTTCCAGATCACGCAGACCGCGTGGACACGGTTCCGCTACACACTTGACAACACGGGCTTCGGTTCAAGCGGCTCGGAACCTGGAGTCATCTATAGCGAAGGGGGATCGTTCCAAGGCGGCATCGGAGCCAACATCGGCGAGCCTGATCCAGAACGCGAACCGATTCGTCCCGAATCTCCCCCGTCGAAACTGCCCAGCGTCTCGGTGCCTCCAGTGGGAGGGGGATCATCCGGGCCTGGCTACCCAGGGAATCCGTATAGCCCGTATGGGAGCGGCGTGCCGACCATCGCCTCCGAGTCCCAACTCACATCGGGGCTTGTTGAACTGAGCATCTACGGCATTGTCTCGCTCTACGAGAAGTTTGAAGTGCCCACCCCGACCGACAAACAATCGGATGGGAAGGGTGATGAGAAGGTCGATCCGAAGGGTGATGGGAAGGGTGATGGAAAGGTCGATGGGAAGGTTGACCCGAAGCAAAACCCGAAACCTGCTCCGAAGCCAGACCCGAAGACCCCCATGCCAATGAACTCAACGCCTCCGAAGATGCGTCGGAGGAAGTAAGCGAGTCAGCACGATGCCAACACCCTCCTCCGCAAATCGTTCAGAGGGTGGAGAAACGAAAGTAGGACGGCCTGGAAGGGCCGTCTACAGACGGGCTAAGCACTTGGGCAGGGAGGTTTGTAAGGTTGTAACGAGCCGCGACCGCAAGGAAGCGGGAAAGAGTAAGACCGCTCCCTTGCGGTCGCGGCTCGTTAAAAAAATGGGAGCGGTGTATCTCTCCCGCTCCCTTGCGGTCGCGGCTCGTTAAAAAAATGTCACACAACTCCGGCCAAGTGCTTAGAAAGCCCGTCCTACGAAGTACGAAGGCGACGAGATACACAAAGAGCTTTTTCCGCCAGCTCTTATTCCGGCAGTGGCGGTCAACCCTCGACAGATGCCAGAACGAGAACCAGCCATGGCAAAAAAAGCGAAACTGGATTTGAAAGACTTCTTCCTGCGTCGGGGCGAAGTCCTGGCCATGTGCGCGGCCGGATTCTTCCTGGCGGTGTTGCTCATCTGGAGCGCCACCACCTGGGCCGGAGCGAAAGACCCGCACAAGATCGCCAAAGACATGACCAATGCCTCCCAAAACGTCAAGAGGCAGATCGGCAACACCGACCCGGGCGAACCACTCCCGGTGCCCCCGTGGATCGAGAAGGCTCCAGGAATGGCAAACAAGCAGATCGAGCGGAAAGACTTCAACATCACGACTCCGCTGTTTGACCCAACGGCTCAGCCGAACACCAAGCGGGAGAATCCGTTGGTGTTCCCCATCAGGGCGTATCAGGTGGATCTCGTCCGGTCGGCCATGCAGGGTTACGACATCATCCTCGACCCAGAAGGGAAGGCTGCTCCTCAGATCGGAGTGTATGAGCTGAAGGAGAAGGGGAAGATCGATGATGTCAAGCTCCAAAAAGTCGCCAACGAGATCAAGAACGCCAGCAAGAAAGGTCAGAAGATCAAGGCCGGGTTTAAGGCCCAACCCCCGCCCAAGGCGAAGGCCCAATTTCCCATGGACGAACCAGGATCGATGGCCGGTCCGGGCATGTATGGTGGTCCCTACGGTCTTGAAGGAGCGGAGTTTAACCAGGGCGCTCAGCGAGTCGATCCGGTCATCAAGTACATTCCGCTTGATGAAATTGATGAGGCCGTGAGGAATGGGAAGCGACCCGCGGTCACTGTCATTCCCTTACGCATGGTGACCATTCACGCGGTCGTGCCCTACCAGAAGCAGTTGGCCGAAATCAAGCGCGCGGGACGCTTCTCCAGTGACGCAGAGGCCAAGCAGTGGGGTCCGTGGTATGACGGCTTCGAGGTTCAGCGCCGCGTAACCCGAACTCTCGCCAGCGGCAAAGTGATCGTGGTGGAGGAGTGGGCGGAGTTGTCCAAGGATGTGGCGTCCACCACCGGAAACTACCCGTTTGAGGAGAAGTACATCGAACTGATCGACACGCGGAAGATCGCCGATCACTTCGACGAGGAGTACATTCCCTACTTCCTCAAGCCGGAAATGATGCTCTCCATGCCGCTGCCGCAACTGGCGAAGGATCTTGGGGTCTCCTACCCCGACATCCGGCTCACGGAGATCAACGACAACATCAAGAAGCTCGACAATCGGCCGAAACTGGATCCGACCGAACTGGCCAAGCGACTCCAGGGTATGCGCACCAAGAGCGAACTGTACAAACCCAAGACGGCTGACTCCGCGGCTGGTTTTGGGCTGGAGCCAGAACGGTTCGGTGGGCCAACGGGGATCATCCCCCCGAAGGAACCGATGAAGAAAGGCCCCGCTTTGGGTAGCTCGACTGGCTACAGGCCGCCCGTGGGCTACGAAGGGTACGACCCATACTCCGGCGTGGAAACCGTCTCCGAGGTCGAGAACTTCCTGCTTCGCTTTGTCGATTGTGACGTGAAACCCGGCCGCACTTACCAGTACCGCGTTCGGTTGCGGATGTTGAACCCGAACTACGGCCAGGACAAACTCGTCGCCAACCCGGAGCACGCCAAGGATAAGTACAAGGTGCTTTACAGCCCCTGGACCCAACTCGATCAGTCGATTGCGGTGCCGGCCGAGTCGTTCCTCTTCTCCTACGACGTGAAGACCTATCGCGACCAGGTCGATACGGCTTACCCGTTGTATTCGAACAAGACTGTCGATCCTCCCATCATCGCGACGGATGAAACCAAGGCGCTGAACAAGCTGCTCCAGGTGAAGGAGAACCAGGCGATTGTTCAGCTCGCCACCTGGATGTCGGAGGTGCGGCTCTCCGACAGCAGCATCAAGCGTGAACCGGTCGGCGCCTGGGTGGTGGCCGAGATGCCCGTTGGCCGAGGGGATTACATCGGCCGCAAGCAGTTCGTGAAGTTGCCGATCTGGTCGTCCGAGCGTCAGCAGTACGTCTTGCGCGAGGTCGGCGACAAGATTATCAGGGGTTCAAAGGAAGTGGCACAACCGAAGGGCTGGCTGGTGGACTTCTCCAGCAAGTCGGTGCTCGTGGACTTCGAGGGGGGACGAGTGAGAACGAAAGTCAAGGTGACATTCGACAAGGACAAGGGCACCTTGAACGCGAGCGACAACACCGTGGTCGAAGACACAGCGACCGAGATGCTGATCGTCCGCCCCGACGGCAAACTGCTTGTCCGCAACAGTATGGCCGACGAGACGAACAACGACCGCAAGGAGGTGAGCAAGTTCTGGTCTGACTGGCTGAAGCTGGTGGAAGAGAACCAGAAGAAGGCCGCCACCACGCCCGACATGGGTATGATGGATGAATTTCGCCCCAAGAATTAGTCACTCTCGCCTCAACGCGACCGCGGCCAGCTTGAAGCTGGCCGCGGTCTTTTTTGCGCGTCGTTTCGCTCCGCAATTGGCCTCCCCGGATTGTTTCGGATGGGCTACGATCTGTCCCTCCGAAGGAGGGAGTCTATGCGGGAGCGATACCGGGATTTCGCCGTGCTGTTGGTCGTGTCGGCAGCGATCACCTTACCGAACCTGGGAGCAACGAGCCTCTGGGACGTGGACGAAGGGGTGAATGCGGAAGCCGCGCGCGAGATGCGCGAAACGAACACGTGGATCATCCCGACCTTCAACTACCAGTTGCGAACGGCCAAACCGGTGATGCTCTACTGGCTTCAGCGAGCCAGCTTCTGCGTGTTTGGCGTTAGTGAGTGGTCCGCGCGGTTGCCATCGGTGCTGGCCGCGTGGTTGACGGTACTTCTCACCTACGAACTGGCCCGGCGCATGTTCGGTCGGGCCACGGGGCTACTCGCAGGGATCGTGCTGGTCTCCGCGATTGAGTTCTGCGTGCTGGCGCGCGCTGCGACACCCGACGCGGTGTTACTGCTGTTCACCACGCTCACGTTTTACCTCTTCTGGACACGTCACGAAGCTGGTTCGCGCAAGTGGTGGCTCCCCACGGCCAGCGTGTGCGGGTTGGCGGTCCTCACAAAGGGACCGGTTGGAGTTGCGCTGCCGGGGCTGGTGATCTTGCTGTACTTCGCCTGGAATCGCGAACTGAGGCGGCTTTGGGACTGGAAGTTCTTCGCGGCGGCGGGTGTGTTTCTGCTGGTGGCCGGTCCGTGGTATGGGGTGGTGACAGCGGAGACGCGAGGCGAGTGGGCGCGAGTCTTCTTTGGTCGCGAGAACATGCAGCGGTTCACGACACCGATGGAGAACCATCGCGGGCCGTTCTTCTATCACGCCGTAGCGCTGTTGGTGCTGTTCGCACCGTGGAGCGTGTTCCTGATCGTGACCGTGTGGTATGGCGTGAAGGGGACGAAAAGCGCTCGACCCACCCCCCAATCCCCTCCCCACGGGGAGAAAGAAGGTCTGGTGAACCGCGACCGTCAGGGAGCGGGTGAGGCTCGCAGACACCCGCTTCCTGACGGTCGCGGTTCACCAGAACCAAACTCCCCCTTCCCGGAAGGGAAGGGGGTTGGGGGGTTAGGTCATCGCCCATATCGTTTCCTCGTCTGTTGGTTCGCTGCTTACCTTGTCTTCTTCTCCGCGGCCGCGACGAAGTTGCCGAACTACCTGCTTCCCGTTTATCCCGCTCTTGCGATTCTCACGGCTCAGTTCCTCGTGCGTTGGCGAAGAGGCGAGCTTGCACTTCCGCGCTGGGTGATGCCTGTCGCGGTCGGCGGATTGGTGTTCACGGCAGTCGCGGTGAGCGGCGGGTTGCTCGTTGCGGGCGATGCGCTGAACTTTCTGCCGGCCGGCTCGCGTGTGTTTCCCGGCATCGAGCGCTGGGCGGTGTTGGGTGTGATTCCGCTTGTCGCGGCGGTGGGGATGGTGCTTGCAATGCGAAGTGGTGATCGCACGCGATTTGTTCGCACGATGGTAGTAAGCTCGGTGGCGTTTACCGCGCTCGTGGCTGCGTTTCCGCCCGTGGCGGTTGACTCATACAAGGCACCGAAGGAGTTGGTTCGCGCAAGTGGCGTCGGCGATCCGTCGCGTGACTTGCGCCTGGCACACTGCGACTGGTTCCAGCCGAGTGTAGTGTTCTACGCGAAGCGCGAAGTAGTCGAACTGAACTCCGCGGAGAAGGTTGCGGAGTTCCTCGCGATCCCAACGCCCGGTTACCTGTTCATACCGGCGAAGACATGGGAGCGAATCGAAGAGAAAGTCACGGTGCCGACGCGAATCGTCGCCCGGCATTACGACTTCTACCGCAACTGCGAGGTTGTGGTGGTGACCAACGAGGGTTCCGGATTCGCCGAACTCCACGACCAGAGAAATCGAACGATTCGGTACAGTCCGCCTATCTTCACATCCTGAAATGCGGGTTACGCGGGCTTTATCGGGAGCACCGAAGGTGCGGCCGGTCGGTTCAACTCGCACAACCATTCCCGACGTGACTAATCGCTTCGCAAGGCTCAGACGGCCGATTCCTTCCTAACCCGACGATTTGCCCCGTTGGGGAGTCTCTTGAGGAAGGCACATCATGAAGCGGTTCCTGCGTTCCGCTCTGGTGGCGGTAGGTCTTGGGTCGGTGGGTTTGCTCGCGTTTGCCCACGAGCCGGAGTCCGAACTGCCACCGCCGCCGGTTCCCGAGATCGTTGTGTTGCCGGAGATTCCGATAGCTCCGCCAACCGTACTGCCCGAGATTCCAAAGGCTTCAACGCTGCCGGACATTCCGATAGCTCCACCGGTTCCCGACGAAGACCCGGATGCGAAACCGACTTGGCTTCCTCCGGTGACGGATGATCCTGTTTCGGCCAAGCCCGCAGATACTTCCCCCGCTCTGGCCCCTGCTCCACGCCCCGCGCCGGTCTCCGAGCCACCCACCGGCGGACTCGGCGAGGCGGTGTACGATCCAGTGTGGCGTGAGATCCCGCTGGACGGCAACGTGTGGGCTTACGGCTTGCTGAGCGGCGGATTCGTGTACAACACGTCGAACCCGGATAGCAAGTTCAACGGCCCGTACAACTCGATTGACCGCAGCGCTGAGCCGATGTTCAACCAGGGCTACTTCGTACTCGAACGCCGGCTGCGCGGGGACGCCTCGATCAATGTGGGTTGGCGTCTGGATGCGCTCTTTGGCTACGATCACTTCCTGGGTCAGTCGCGCGGGTTTGAAGTGGATCGCGACGCAGGCAAGCGCTGGAACGGGCAGTATTACGGCCTGGCGATTCCGCAAGCGTATGTCGAAGCCGGCAACGATGTGATGACTCTCAAGCTCGGCCACTTCTACACCCTCGTGGGCTACGAAGTGCTCCCGGCTACCGGGAACTTCTTCTATTCGCACGCGTACAGTTATCAGTTCGGTCAGCCGTTCACGCACTGGGGCGGGTTAATCACCACGCAACTGACCGGCAACTGGCAGGTGCAAGTGGGACTGGCGAACGCCTGGGATACTCTGGTTGGGCGCGTGAATTCGGTGAACTTCCTGGGCGGGTTGAAGTACATACCAGACGGCGAACGATGGTGGGCGTCATTCGCGCTGGCGAGCGGTCGGCATCAGAATAATGTCGCGGGTTTGCCGAACATCGCGGACAGCCCCGGCAACCGCACGCGATACGGCTTGCTGCTCGGTGTGACGCCAGGCGGCCCGTGCGGGAAGTGGGAATACATCTTCCACCATTATTACGGCTGGCAGGAGAACGGCACTCCGCAAGGAAACTTCGCGCGCTGGTACGGCATCGATCAGTACCTGTTCTACCGCCTGACGCAGAAGGTGAAACTCGGCGGGCGCTTCGAGTGGTTCCGCGACGAGGACGGGACTCGCGTCGGGCTAAACCGACCGTCGAACCCGAACAAACCTCCGCTGCCGGGCAACTACTTCTCGCTTACTGGCGGGATAAACTACCTCCCGATGCCGAACCTGATCGTCCGGCCCGAAGTGCGCTGGGATTTCACCAGCGACACGATCCGCCGAGCCTTCAACGACGGCGCCAAGAACAACCAGTTGCTCTTCGCCTTCGATGCGATCTGGCAGTTCTGATGGCTGGAAACACAGAGAAGACGCAATGGCCACAAAAAAGCACAAAAGGCACAAAAAGAAAACCAAGACAGAGAATTGATTTCAACTCTTTGCTCTTGTTTTCCTTTGTGCCTTTTGTGCTTTTTTGTGGCCATTCTGTCTTACTTCTTCTTCGTGTAACTCAGAGCGAGCACCGCGAAGGCGGTGGCGAGTTCGGGGGCTTTCTCCAGGAACGCGGGGTTCGAGTTCACCCAGCTCCCGTCTGCCTTCTGCCGCTTCTTGAGTTCGTCGAAGAGTTCTTGCCGCCAGTCGTGCTTGACCTTCTTCGCGTCCTCGAAGATGTCTTCGCCCAGCGCGTCCATCGCTTTGGCGAAGGTGTGATAGTAGTAGTACAGGCCGGCTTCCTTCATGCCGGGGTTCTCGGTGACGGTGTAGTGGCGTTTGATCCACGCGATGGCGGCTTGCACGCGGTCGTCTTTCTTATCCACGCCCGCGTAGAGGAAGCTCTTGAGACCGGCGTAGGTCATGCCGCCTTCGCTTCGCAGTCCGCCGTTGGCGGTGCGCTTGTCACTCTTGGGGTCGTTTTGCGCCGCGAAGTTGTAGACGAACCCGCCCTTGTCGTCGTCGCTGGTCTTCTCGGCGAACGGCTGGTCGTTAAACTCACTCTTGAGATTTTGGCTGCGGCTGATGTATTTGAGTGCGCGCTTGATGGCCGGATCGTCCTTGCTCACGCCCGCCGCGAGAAGTGCTTCGACCATGAAGTGCGTGTTCGACATATCCGGGCGGCCCTTCGGCCCCGGCTTGTCGTAGCCGGCCCCGCCGAAGTTCGGATCCTTCTCCGTCAGTCCGTCGGCGAACTGGAGCGACTTCACATACTTCGACGCGGCTTCGATTGTCTTGTCGTACTTGCCGCCCGTGTTCATCTCCTTGAAGGCCATGATGGCAAGGCACGTCATGTAGTTGGACATGCCCTTTTCGTAAACGCCGCCGTCGTCCTTGCGCTTGCTTTCGAGGTACTTGATCGCCTTCGCCACGACTGGGTTATCCGCTGGCACGCCGTTACGCACGAGTGCCGCCGCGACGAGAGCCGTCAGCCCCGGTTCGGCCTGTGGACTATCGAAGAAGTTCCCGCCGTCCTTCTGAGCGGTCTTGAAGAAGCCCAGCGCCTTCTCCACGAGCGTCTTGACATCATCAGCGCTTGGCGCGGCGGAGGCGAGCGGGAGGCGTAAGCCTCCTGATAACGCAATCGCGGCAGGCGAAACAGCGGCGACCTTCAGCCAGTCACGACGGGTGAACGCGGACATAATTCCCTCCGGGTTGTGGGTGCGAGAGCAACAGCGATGTGCAACCGGCGCGCCCGCGACTCTCATTGTCACGGGCAAGCCTCATGAGTTTTCAACCGCTCCCTTGCGGTCGCGGCTCGTTGGTTCGCTGCGATTTCAAGCCCTTTCAACGAGCCGCGACCGCAAGGGAGCGGTTGCTTCCGTCCTATCGCCAGAGTACGCGCCAAACACAAGCGAGGGAATGGACAATCGGCGCGCGGGAGTGGGCGTCGGGTGACCAGCGGGAATTCGCTACCCAAGTCCTCGGCCGCAATCGTAGCAGACGGGATAGTCTTCTTTCATGAACAGTCCGATGAAGCACAGCGGCCAGCAGAGCAACAACAGCACGGCGAACGTGATCCAGCCTGCTTGCGAGATGCGCGACCCCCGAGCGGGCGATCCGGTGTAGCCGCAATACGGACAGCCTCCTCGGTTCCGACGGCCACGCCGCTTGCGCGGGCGCTCCTCTTCCTCATAGTCTTCATCATCTCGCCGGCGCGACCGACGCGGTTTGACCTCCGCGACCTGTTCCGGTTCGGCCGCGGGGGGAGATTCCTTGAGTGCCCAGGCGCGAATCGGTTCATCGCACTCTGGGCAGGGGAATTCGTCGTGGGCGCGGTCGTCATCGACCGTCAGCCGAGTCTTGCAACTTGGGCAATACACGGTGATCGACATGAGCGACTCTCCACCGTTGGTCGAATCTCGGATGTTGAGCTTACCCGCTTCAAGTTACACCGTCAGCACTCTATCTCGTGAAGCCACGGCCCAGCGGCCGACGATCTTGCCTCCCTCGGCGACGAGCACTTCCTTGTGAAGCGCCACCGACGGGCAGATGTGACCCGGCAGCGCAAAGACGACATCGCCGGGCTTGTAGTTCGCGGCTCCGGCGGTTTCGACAATCAGATGCTCCTCGTTGTGCCCCACCGTCTTGTATTCGGGGAAATCCAGGAGTGTCACGCGCTTCTCCAGAACCGGATCGGCCGCAACGGACTTGTTACCGAGATCGAGCGTCACGCGATTGGCCGTCGGCCGGCTGACAACGCGCGTAATCAGAACTGCCGCTGGTGTGATGCCCGCGAGATCGGCGTACTTCGGTCCGTAACCGGCATCGTGAAGCACAAACGTGCCGGGCGAGCATTCGATTCCGGGAAGATCGGTCATCCCCGCATACACCGGAAAGCTTGGAGTGCCTCCACACACAAGGCGCGGAACGGGAATGCCCTTCGCTTCGGCCTTCGCACGCAGTTCCTTCACCGGAGCGATGAACTGCCTCACTCCGGCTTCGCGTTCGGCGCGGTCGGGCTGGTTGTTGTGCCCGTCGTAAAGCTGGAAGCCGTTGGGCGTCAGACCGGGGAGCTTCGCCGTCAGTTCGTAAAGAGCAAGTGCCTCGTCGCCAACCGGAATGCCAGTGCGGTGCTGACCGACATCCAGATCGAGAATCGCGCCGACGTTCAGCCCGGCGGCTGAAACGCCAGCCGCGAGCGCGCGGGTCGCGTCTGGGTGGTCGATCAGAGTAGAGAACTTCGTGGCGGGGAACTTGCGGATAA
>JAKEEV010000953.1 GCA_022616395.1 Planctomycetia bacterium
CGGAACTGATCCAGCTTCTTGGTGATGAACATGCCGTTGGTGCAGAGATAAATGTGCTTTCGGCGCTTGAGAATGCCGCGAACCAGTTCGTCAATGTGCGGGTAAATCAGCGGTTCGCCTCCGCAAATGCTCACGATGGGTGTCCCGGCTTCATCAACCGACATCAAACACTCTTCGACCGTCAGTTTCTCCTTGATTGTGTCTTCATATTCACGAATGCGACCGCAGCCGGTGCATGTGAGATTGCACGCATGGAGCGGCTCCAACATCAGCACCAGCGGGAACCGTCGCTCCCGTCGGAGCTTCTTCTTGAGCATATAGCCTGCCATATCCGTGGTCAGGCTGAGTGGGAAACGCATGGTCACTCCTGGAGTCATCAGTGATCAGTTGGAGTCTTGAGGGTGATACTCTTTGGCGATGGGATAGAGTGATTAGCATCGAGCCGGTATCCTGACCGGCTGATAACTGTTAACTGATGATTGACGATTGACAAATAGCGGCCCAGTGCCATCAGTGGGAAATACACCGAATACATGTGATATTTCAGATAGAACACGCGCGGGAATCCCGTTCCGGTAAACTGCTTCTCAGTCCACACGCCCTCCGCGCGCTGTGTGCCAACCAGAAACTCCGCGCCGGCCCGTACTTCAAGACTCTCACCTTCTCCCGCAGCGAGCAATCCGAGCAACGCCCAGGCCGTTTGAGAGGCAGTCGAAACGCCTTCACCTGCGGTTCCAGGATCGTCGTAGCTCTTGCAACTCTCTCCCCAGCCGCCGTCCTCGTTTTGAACTTCCTTCAGCCATCTCACAGCGCGCCGAACGACAGGCTCCGTCATGTCGAAGCCCACCGCTGCAAGCCCAACGAGTACCTGCCACGTTCCGTAGATGTAGTTCACGCCCCAGCGACCGAACCACGAGCCGTTTTCCTCCTGACGCGACAGGATGAACTTCACCGCGGCATCGACCAGCGGTTGGCCCACGCGGAAGCCGTAGTGACTGAGCGCTTCGAGCACGCGGGCCGTGATGTCCGGGCAACTTGGATCGAGCATCGCGTTGTGATCGGCGAACGGCACGCGCGTGAGCACTTCATTATTCACGTTGCGGTCGAACGCGGCCCAGCCGCCATCGCGGTTTTGCATCGCGACAAGCCAGTTGATCGCGCAGTGAATCGGACCCGCACAGGCGGAACGCAGCGCCTGACCGCTGCGAGCCAGCGCGATCAGCACCATCGAAGTATCATCGGTATCCGGGTAGAAGCAGTTACGGTACTCGAAGAACCAGCCGCCCGGTTCAACATCTCGAACGGTCTTCGACCAGTCACCTAAGGTCTTCACTTCTTTCTCAAGCAACCAGCGCACGGCCTCTTCGCACTCAATCGAACTGCCTAACTGCCCCGCGTCGGCAAGCCCGATGAGTGAGAGCGCGGTGTCCCACACCGGAGACAGACACGGCTGCAATCGGAGTGTATCCCCTTCGGGAATACATAAATCATCGAGTTGCTTCATCACCCAGCGCATCTCGGCGTCATCGTCCGGCACCCCGAGGCACTTCAGCACGATTGCGTTGTAAATGATCGGCGGGAAGATCGCTCCGAGGCCGTCGCTCTCGGCGTAGCGCTCGCGCATCCAGTTCACCGCTTTACGCACCGCTCGGCGACGAAGCGGAGTGAGTCCCCAGCGTTCGAGCTTCTTGAAAAGGCAATCCACACCGAGGAAGAAGTTCGTCCACGAGAGCCATTTCTTCGTTGGTTTCGCGGGCCATCGCGGAGTTTCGGGAGGAGCGAGGAACAGTTCGCGGACGTGCATCGATTCGGGGAGCTGAGTCACCGGCTTGTACGCATCGACCACAGAAAGCGGCACGAAGATCGTGCGGCTCCACGCCGACATCGCGTAGATGTTGAAGTAGAACCAGCGCGGTAACAGGATGATTTCCGCGGGCACCGACGGGCACGCGGAGTAAGGAATCTGCCCTAACAGCGCGAGGTAGAATCGCGTGAACGAGTTGGTCGCTTCCGCGCCTCCGAGCGAGCGAATCACTTCCCCAGCGCGCTGCATGTGCGGTTCGCTCGCCGCGTGCCCCGCGATCTTCAGCGCGAGGTATGCCTTCACCGACACACTGATTTCCGCCGGCGCGCCTGGGTAGTTCGACCACCCACCTTCGGGCTGTTGATGTTTCAGCAAGTAGTTGGCGGCGGGAGCAATGCGCGGATCGTCGAACTTGCCGAGAAACGCGAGCAGCAGGATGAACTCGGATTCGAGGATCGTGTCTCCTTCGAGTTCGCCGACCCAGTGACCGTCTGGTTGCTGGCGCGCGAGTAGTCCGGCGCGACCGCGCTCAACCGCGCTCGACAACTCGTCGAGCCACGCTGCCTCGCGCTCGGAGATGGTGTCTTCTGGGGCGAACTGGGGTTGGCTCACGGGGCGGAGTCCTTTCCTGCCGTGGCGGTGTGAGTGCAAAAGCGCGACACTCTACCCAACCGAAAATGGCGATTGCAAGTGCAACTCGCTGTCGAACGAGAAGAGTTTTCGACAGGATAACAGGATAGACACGATTGATTCAAAACCCTGAATTCTTCTGATCGTGTTTGATCCTGTTATCCTGTCGAAAACTCTTCTCGTTCGACAGCGAGTTGCACTTGCAATCGCCATTTTCGGTTGGGTAGAGTGTCGCGCTTTTGCACTCACACC
>JAKEEV010000954.1 GCA_022616395.1 Planctomycetia bacterium
ATGAAGTTCTTCTCGTGCGTGTCCCAGTCTCCCACTTTGAGCGTGACCACCGATACGCCCGCCTCGACTAGCCGACGAGCCATCAGGAAGTGTTCGCAGAAACGGTCGGTGTGCCGGGCCGAGGTAAGTCGGGCCTTCGTTGTCGTAAAGTCCGGGTGGCTTGTACATCAGGCTGACATAAGGAGGCAGGTGATCCGCCTTCGGATGCAAGTGACTGACCACCGAACCGAACACGGGCCGCTTTCCTCGATCTGGGAAACCAGTGAGGATGTAGTGAGGCGTGTGGTCGCCCAGGTCATTCGATTGAATGCCGCGCAGGATCGCCAGCTTGTCCATGATGCGGGCTTGCTTGGGCATGTATTCGCAAATCTGGATGCCGTTTACGTTCGTCTTGATCGGGCTGAACTCCCCGCGAATCTCCGCGGGCGCTTCCGGCTTCATGTCGTAGCTGTCGATGTGCGATGCCCCGCCGCGAAGCCAGATCAGGATGACCGACTTGGCGCGTTTCGTGTTCGGAGTGGGCGCGGCGGCTTGCAGTCGCAACACATCGGCCAGCGAAAGGCCGCCAAAGGCCAGCCCGCCGACGCGAAGCAACTCGCGGCGCGTGATTCCATCACACAGCTTCGTCTCGCGGCCCAGAATGCTGAACATGAGAGACTCCCCGAAGGTGGTGGGGTCGGCGGAAGTAGAGGCGGGTCGAATCCGTTCTTCAACGTCGAGGCTAGCTGGTGGAGGAAGTGTGAGCAAGCACAAATGCGAGTTGCACCACTGTAATCGGAGCCGGAAGCGTCAGCGACGGTGCATTCATGATTAAGAACCGTCGCTGACGCTTCCGGCTCTGATTAAGAACCATCGCGACGCTTCCGGTTCTGATTCGGAGTGTTCACCGGACCGCCTCGGTTCCTTCGCTCGCGGTGTGGACGGTTCGGCCAGTTGTGCTCTGCGCTTCGTTGCGAATCGGTTGGCGTTCGGTTTTCAGGCGAAGCACTCCGATTATCAGGAAGCCCGCGAAAGGAATTGTGTTTACCAGTCCGCTGACGACCGATACAGATGGGCTGCCGACATGGAACCAGTGAATGAGGGCCATGAGCGCCCAGTACGTTGTCATTGCCCAGTGGAAGCCGTGACTCTGGTCGTAGTGCCGGATGAACCAGAAGGTGATTAGCCCCGCGAAGATCATCAGCGTGCCGAACTCCTGGATGATGTGCAGCATGCCGAGGTTGTTTTGACTGAAGTGGAGGACGACATCGCGCAGAGCATCGGGGAGTAAGCCCGTGTTCACAAGTAGGGTCATCGCGCCCGCGACAAGTAAGCCCACACCGACCAGACCGTACACGACTGTCGCCACGATTCGAGTCGCCGTCTTCATGGTCGCTTCTCCCAAACCAGGGTTTGGTTTGCCAGCGGCGAGACACCGATTGCCCGTGCGAGGTTCGCGGTCGCTCGCGGAAAGCGACTGCTAGCGAATGGTTGCTGTTTGTGATATGAAAGGGCTCGTTCAATCTCGCACTTCATTCCCCTTAGATCGCCCGAGGGTCGGATGCTCTTCTCGTGGCTCAGGAGCCGAAGGCGCTCCAGGTTGCTCGCGACTCCATTTCCCGACGAGTGGATCGGTTACCTCGAACGCAATGTCCCGTTCTATTCGCGGCTGAACGAGCGCGAGAAGGCCAAGCTCCGAGCCGACACGCGCATTCTCGTCGCCGAGAAGAACTGGGAAGGCTGTGGCGGGCTGACCATGACCGATGAAGTAAAGGTCACCGTCGCGGCCCATGCCGCGCTCTTGTTGCTTGGCATCGAACACGACTACTTCGCCCGAGTCATGTCGATTCTGGTTTACCCAACGGGCTTTCGCGGGCCGGACGGATGGATGGGCGCGGATGGAGTGGTGGATACCACGGTCGGAGCGCTTGGAGAGGCGTGGTACGACGGGCCAATCGTTCTGGCGTGGGACGCGGTCGTGGCTGGCGGGCGCAATCCCGCTGATGGGAGAAACGTCACTCTCCACGAGTTCGCCCATCAACTCGATTACCTCGATGGAGTTGCTGATGGAACGCCCATCCTGCGCACGAAGGGTGATTACGCTCGGTGGCAGGATGTGATGACCCGCGAGTTCGCGCGGCTGAAAGCGGAATCCGAATCCGGTTCGCCGAAGGTACTCGA
>JAKEEV010000955.1 GCA_022616395.1 Planctomycetia bacterium
GAACTCGCGGGAGACGGTGAGATTCGGAGCCTTCGATCCCCGCCCAGCACCGACACTGATGGTGGTGATTCGCGACCACCTGATTATCCTCACTGAGACACACATGTTCCGTCTCGATCTGAAGACGAACAAGATCACGCTTGAGTGGAAGAAGTAACTGTCCACACCGCTATCTGCTTAACTTCGCTGCTCCGGGCGCAGGTGTTTGCCCGATGGTGGCGAGCGCCTGCGTGAGGAAATCGGTTGCGACTTGTTGCACGCGAGCATCAATCGCAGCGCAGGTTGTGTCCCACGCGTGTTGCGGAGTGCCCGGCTTGCACGGCTCTCCAGATACTTCGATGTACGCTTTCGCTTTCGGTTCGGTGCCGCTTGGCCGCAGGCAAACCTTCGCGCTGATGCCGGCTCCCGCGAACCGGAAGATCAGGAAGTTGCGCGCTGCGCGGTCGGTGTCTCCCTTGAACGGCCCCATTCGGCCTTCGGTGTCCCACAAGTCCTCGAAACTCACAACGGACAAGCCGCCGATCTCCTTCGGCGGGTTCTTGCGCAGAGTATCAAGCATCCGGGCGATGTTGACCTTTCCCTCTAGACCTGTCAGCACGATGTTCAGTAGCTCGTTGCGGAAGTAACCGAACTGCCGGTTGAGGTCGTCGAGGTAATCCGGAATCGTTCGACCTTCTCGTTTCTGAAAGAGTGCTGCTTCCGCCAGGAGTAGCGCAGCGCAGGCGGAATCCTTGTCTCGAACGCCCGCCATTGCCATGATGCCGTGACTTTCTTCAGTCGCGATGATGAAGTCAGAGACCGTCGCTCGTACATCGCCGTACTGTCTGGTGGATTCGAGCTGCCAGAGCACATCCGCGTGGTACTTGAAGCCCACCAACAGATCGTTCACCACTTGCGCGCCAAGCTGACGAGCGATGCGCGTGATTTGCCCCGTGGTCACTTCGGTCGTAATGACAACAGGCGATGGCGGGAGCGATCCTTGTCGGGCGAGTTGCGAGAGCTTGAAGTGTGTCAGGAGCGCTGCGATTTCGTTTCCGGTGATGAAGCGGAACGTGCCCTTGCCATCCACTTCGCGGTTCGCCATTGCTCCGATGCGGTCCGCGTCCGGGTCGGTGGCGATAATGAGGTCCGCGCTGTGTTCTGTCGCCACGCGTTCCGCGCGGTCCATGCACTCTTGCACTTCGGGGTTGGGACTTTTCGTCACATTGGGGAATTGACCATCCGGTGTCGCCTGTTCGGGAACTGGAATGGGGTGGAATCCCTGAGCTTCGAGCACTTCTCCCGCGCAGAACCCGCCACAACCGTGAAGCGGAGTGAACACCACGCGCAGTTCATCGAACTTCGGTGCTGGAATCAAACTCTCTCTGCGACAGAGTTCGATGTACGCGCGGTGCGGGGCATCACCGAGGAACTGAACCTTGCCCGTCCGCACGGCATCCGCGAACGGGATGTGTCGGATCGTTGTGACCTGATCGACCAGTTCGCTCATGAGTTGGTCTTCGGGCGGAACCGGCTGACTTCCGCGTTCGTCGTAGAACTTGCTGCCGTTGTCGTCTGGCGGGTTGTGGCTGGCGGTCATGTTCAGTCCGCCGTGCGCATGCAGATGGCGGATGGTGAACGAGAGTTCCGGCGTTGGCACATACCGCTTGCTATCTGGCGGGAGAATGACCGAGTGAACGCCGTTGGCCGCGTAGACGCCGGCCGCGTGCTGGCAGAATTCGCGACTGGAGAGATGCAGGACCGGGTTGGGGAGCGCGGGGTTGTAAACCTTTCGCTTGTCCTCGAACTGGCGCACATCGAAGGCGAGCACCACGCGAAGCGGGGAGACTCCGGGGAACCGCTGCTTGAGGTACTCGCAGTGCCCCTGAACGCTTGCTCCGAGCGTCCAGGGATTCATGCGATTGGGACCAATCCCCACCGCTCCGCGCCGGCCGCCGGTCCCGAATGGCATGATCTGGTAGAAGGAATCGAGCAGGACCGACCACGCGCCCGCTTGGCACAGGTATTCGAGTTGCGGGCGGTAGGCTGCGAACTCCGGCTGCGTGAGCCATGCCGAGAGGTTGGTCAGTGCCTTGTCCTTGATCGCGGAATCAGCATCGATGGCGCTGAACCCGGCACGCGCCTCTGAGATGTAATCCATGAGTGCGTCCTCGCGGTGTTTGGGGTCCTTCAGCCGGACCGCCTGTCACGCAGCATACAGGATTCACATCGCCAGTCATCCCACGATCACTGGACGTGGTACTCTCCGCCCGGGGCGAACAGGGGGAAGGGAGTGATGGAGTCGGTGTAGATCAGGTACGGCAGATAGACTCCCGCTGTGTTGTATGTGTGGGCGTGGTTGATCGGATTGGAATCGGGTGCGATCTGGTCCGCAAGAACATTCCCATCGCCCCAGAGAATGGTGTAGTTGTAAGGGGGCATTCCACCATTGAACTGAACGGTGAAAGTCACGTTCAGCGGACTCATATAGGGCGGCATCAGGGGATTGGGCGGCGGATTGCCAGTGATGGTCCCCACCAACTGCGCCGGAGTGCGGACGCGGATCCGGTGCCGCTGCTGTTCGAGTGCGTCAGCATGCACGCCGACTTCCAGGTAATACTCCATTGAAGCTCCCGGCGGGACGGAAATGAGCGCATCGAAATCGGCGGTGCCGGGAGCGGGGATGTTGATATGTGACGCGGGGGAAGGAGCGGGTATGCCGAGGGGAGGTTTCGGGATCAGACACAATTCGTGATCGAGGTCTGGTTCGTTTGTCGTGAGTGTGATCAGGTTGAATGTATTCGGCGCGATAAATCCGCCCGGACTCGGGCTTGTGATCTGTGGGGCGGGTGGTGGCGCGAGCAGGTAGAACTTTTTCAGGAGTTGCTTTGCTTGCAACGCGATCAGACGCAACTCCGGGAACGAATCGACCTCGAACAGTTCCCGCAAGAACTGTTTGACTGGGGAGGGGAGATTGTCCGGGAACGTGTGCTGTTGTTCGTGGGCGCGCGAGGAAGACATGTGCAATGCTCCGGGGTAGGGGGATCATCGACGGACGGGAATCAGTTTCACGTTGCGGTACACCGCTTCGGCTTTGTGGACGCAGATACCAAGTCCCTCGCCGAACGCTGGCGGGGTGAAGATTGGCTTGGGACCGGGGAGGATGCTCGGCCGGAGACTCTGCAAGTGAGTGACGGCGTCGTTGCCGCCCATTGGATCGAAAGCCGGCTCCGTGGCCCATGTCGCGGAAACGGTGTTCGGTTCGATCTCAATCGCGAAGCGAAACCATTCCAGCCGCTGAGCGTTCTGCTGGAGGATATCGTTCGTGAGGAGCACCTCGTGTCCCCTCACGTCGTCGTGATACAGTTCGGGGAACTGTTTGCCCGGCCACCACCAGCCCAGTGCCAGTTGGCACTCGTTTCGCACCAGGGTCATGTCCCGGCCGGCGCGCGTGGGGATGACATGCTGTTTCAGAATCAAGCAGCTCTGGTGCATGGTTGTCGTGGTGGGGGTCTCATTCAACCCGACGAAGAACCCACCCCAGGATTGAGGATCGCGCGAGCGGATGGCGAGTTCTCCTTCGAGTCGCACGGGCCAGGGGAGCGGTTCCCGGAGCAATTGGACGAACCCGTAATGTGCGGAATCGATCGCACAACAGCCATCCGAGCGGCTGTACGGTTGCGTTGAGAACGCGGAGAGCGAGGAGAAGGGGAGTAACGGCATCCCGGTCGGACCGATCAACACCACAGTCTCGCGGGCCTTCAACCTCTCCGCGAGCGTGCGCTCGACAACTGCCGGCTTCGGGTTGGGGACGACAGGAACGATTTCGATGGGTTCGCGATCAGGGGAGTTCTGATCGGGTCGTTCCCAATGAACGATGGCCGCGGGGATGGCAATTAGCGCGACCACGGCCAGCACTCCCAGCGCGACCCAGCGATTGCTTGTTCGCGTGTGTGTGTGCGGTGCTGGCGCAACCGGTTCTGAAGCTGGTATCAGGACAGGTTCGCCCGCAAGCCAGCGTTCCAGATCGCGGGCCAGTTCTTCAGCGCTGGCATAGCGGTCCGCGGGTGATTTCCCCAGACACTTTCGGGTGATCCTCTCCAGTGCTTCCGGCACGCGGAGTTCCGGATTCATGCGCGGAGTCGGCTCGTGTCGAATTTGCCGGTAGAGTTCCACCGGATCGTCATGTCCGAACGGCCGGGTCCCGGTAAGCAACTCGAAGAGGATCACCCCAAGCGCCCATATATCACACGCGGGGGAGTAACTCTCTCGTCCTCCGTATGTCTGTTCGGGAGACATGAACTGCCGGGTTCCAACCGGCGCGACCGAGACTGTCAGCTCGGCATCCGGTTCAACGATCCGAACAAGACCGAAGTCCGCGACCAGCGGAGTATCGTCCTGGGTCAAGAGGATATTGAGCGGCTTCAGATCGCGGTGAATGATCCCTTTGGCGTGAAGGTACTCAACCGCGCGAGCCACCTTCGCCATTAACCGACAGGCGGAGGGCAGGTCGCGACGCAGGCGTTCGAGGTGGTGATAGAGTGTCTTTCCCGGAATGAACTTCATTGTCAGGAAAGGCGATCCTCGCCAGGTGCCCGCGTGGTAGATCGGAACAATGTTGGGGTGTTCGAGCTGAGCAAGGATTTTCACCTCGCGTGAGAAGCGGGCGCGCATCCCGCTTTCCGTTGCCAGGCCAGAGTTGATGATCTTGATCGCTTCGTAGCGATTGAGCGTGAGTTGAACCGCCTTGTAGACGGTTCCCATTCCTCCGCTACCGATGATGCGCACCACACGATAGCCGGGAATGTCCGGGAGTTCGCCGGGCGGGCTGATGTCGGTTTCGCCATCCGGACTGAGCGGTCCCGAAAGTGTGTCGAGATTCGCGACGTCTGGCGAATGGCCGAAACTGGCGGTGCCTTCGGCCGCGGCCGCAGCCGCAGCCACATCCAATGGAGCATCGGGAACCCAACTGTTGGTGGCAGTCGGGTTCGGATTGGGCGAATGCGGCGTTGGGTCTGGTTCAGCCACAGGCAATACTCAGAAGTCGTGAGGAACAGGGCGAGAACCAGTCGCGTTGACGCGCGTCCGTTATGTCTCGCAACCCAGCCACAGGCGGAGTTGTGAGCAAGCAGGGCAAGGCCGACAAGAGCTTTCGTCGCGGCGGTGCCTCTGCCGCGCTCAGCCCATGACGACTTCAAATTCCATGAGCGCTTTCCCGTAATCTTGGTCTGCTGGCGGCGGGTTATGCGCCTCAATCTTCAGGAGATACACCCCGACGCCATCCGCGGGAAAACTGGTGTTCTGGATCACGTAAGTGCTGGACCCACCGCCCCCATCGATCAGGAGATTATTCGGGTCGGCGCCACCGACCAGCGTGAAGAGGTGCAGGGTAGGCATTCCAGCGAGATTGATTCTGAACATCCGCAACCGGTAATTGTGAGCCCAGAACCGGTTCGCCTTCAGCTTGATTTGCAAGCCGTTGGTTCGGACGAATGTGAGGGTTCGGACGCAGGGAATATCTGGCTCCGTGAAGCGCGGGGTTGGGCCGTAAGGATCCGGGGCGTTGAAGAAACCTTCCCGCCCACCTGGTCGAGTCAGTCGCGCCGACAACCGTTTGAGTTCTGCCCCATTGGCCGTCAGGAGAACTTCCGTGATCGTCTTGAGCGTTTTCTCCTTCTCTGCGGGGTCATTCGGATCGGGTTCGGGCATGGCGGATCTCCCAGTAGGGGACTAGGGTCGGACAGGGGAAACACGAACGTTTCGGAACGAGACCTCCGCGTTCTCTGCGAAGATGCCGATGCCGGGACCAAGCCCGACGGGGAATGTATTTGGTGGCCAATCGTTCGCCACGCACCAACGGCGGAGACTTTGTTGCGCATTGATGGAGACGAAGGGTTGACCGTGATACTGCGCCTCGAACGAATGTTCCCGAATCGTCACCCGGATGGGGTGCCAATCTGGCGGTGGAGCATTCCCGACAACCGTGCGCCGGGTTTCAACTCGGAGGCTTGTGTCCAGAGGCAGGTCGATGGGGTTACGCTGATTCTGTTTGAACACGGTTACTGCGAGATAACCCCTATCGGTCGCGATCAGGATATTCCCCTCGCGCTGTTGATTGTCCTTGTCGATCGCTCCGATTTTCCACAACGCATGAGCCGGGCCATCGGGCCGCACCACAACTTGGCGGCCGATGTAGACCCCACCGTGTCCGAGTTCCGGGTGGACTTGCCGCAAGGCAATCTGAGCTTCCAGGTGTATCGGCAGAGGGAGTTGTTCCCCGATGAGTTCGGCAAACTGCGCGGTGCGGCCGCTCAAGGAGCAATACCCGTCCTGATCGGTGGTCAGTGAACTGCTGGGGATTCCCGGGAGAACTGGGACTTTGGGCAACCCCTTCTCCCCGACAAGCCACACTGTTTCCCCGGCTTCTATCCTCTCAGCCAGCGTTCTCTGCACAGTTGGTTGCTTGAATGGGATCACGGCCGCGGGGACAGCGATGAGCGCGATGACCGCCAACACGCCCACCGCAAGCAAACGGTTACTTGTGCGCGGAACCGCCCGCGTCGGCTCTGCCGGTACTCTGATTGGTTCCGGGGCCATGGGGACGGCAGAAGGTGTAATAGCGGGCGGAGCGAGGACAGCTTCTCCCGCGAGCCAGCGTTCGAGGTCGCGGGCGACGGCTTCGGCGGCTGCGTAACGGTCGGCGGGGGACTTCTCCAGACACTTCCGCGCGATCGCTTCCAGCCCGGGAGGGACATTCAACTCCGGTGGCATCGGTGGAGGCGCATCTTGACGGATTTGCCGAAAGAGTTCCACATGGTCTTCGTCGCCGAATGGACGCTGGCCGGTCAAGGTTTCGTAGATCACAATGCCCAGCGCCCAGATGTCGCAGGCAGGAGTGTAATTCGCGCGACCGCCATGCGTTTGCTCCGGCGACATGTACTGCCGCGTGCCGAGTGGAATGAGTGTGAGGCTCAAGTCCGAGTTGTCGTCCACTAGCCTCACCAGACCGAAGTCCGCTACCAGCGGCGTGTTCTCCTCCGCCATCAGGATGTTGAGTGGCTTCAGGTCGCGGTGGATGATCCCGCGATCATGAAGATGATGAACCGCGCGTGCGACCTGGATCAGGATCTGACAAGCCGTGCGTAAATCCTTCTGCAAGCGCTCCAGGTGATGATACAGTGTCTTGCCCGGCACATACTTCATCGTCAGGAAGGGTAATCCTTGCCACAAGCCGGCATTGTAGACGGGAATGATGTTCGGATGCTCGATGCTGGCGAGAGTCTTCACCTCGCGCTCGAACCGAATCCGAAAGTCGCTTTCCGTTACCCATCCAGCATTGATGAGCTTGATGGCGACCACGCGATTCATCGCGAGGTGAACCGCCTTGAACACAGTCCCCATTCCTCCACTGCTAATGACGCGCAGCATGCGATAACCGGAGATGTCTGGCAAGTTCTCTGGAGGATCGTGAGGTTCGGCATCGGGCGGACCGGGAGGAGCTGTGGCCGTTGAGCGTTGCCCGGCGCTGGGAGTGTCTGGGTAGCTGACGGTTGGGTTGAGGGGGTAATCGGCCGTGCGTTCGAGCGCGGGCACATCCAATGGTGTTGGGGGAACCTCGCTGCCAGCGGCAAACGGGGTTGGCTCCGGCGCGCGGGGAGTTGGTTCTGGCTCGGCCATGGGCGCGGCTCAGACGGTGAGAATTTGCCCCATGATAGGGGTGTACCGGCCGTTGGAAAATACACAAGCCACAAAGAACTCTTTCGCGGGAGAGGGATGCGAAGGAATTGCTTCGGTGATTCAAACGGGATTTAGGGAACGAACCGGACACTCGCGCTGAAATGTGGGTCTGGAGGACAGTTCGCCGGAGGGGATGTGTATTTGGCCAACTTAGGCGTACTTTGCACGAAAGCCCAGGATTTGTAGGTGTTCGTCTAAGTTGGCCACGTGGCCAACTTAGGCCAACTTAGGCCA